>NZ_JAMBDS010000003.1:0-114970 GCF_025143785.1 Brachybacterium sp. p3-SID1565 | reverse complement strand
CATAGAGCGGTCAGGTTCCCGCCAATGAGACGAGAGACCCAGGCTACGGCGCGATTCATGCCCGCGGACGTCGTCGGGAACTGCTTGGCAGCGATTTGCTCGCCGGTGGCTGCAGTCAGGACCGCGAAACTGTGGTTGCGGGCATGGGTATCCACTCCGATGACGAACGGGCGAGTATGCGCGACGATGGCCATGGCGGTTCGTATTTCCTTCCAGGTCAGGACTGATGACGTGGCCGCTACGGGCCGGCGCAAGCCTGGATGGAAGTCACTTCGGGGCAATACTGTGATGAGTCACGACCTCGCCGAGAGGACGAGGGCGGACAGTCTTCTGATCAAGCCATCGGAGTGGGCCGGGCGAGCGCCGGCCACCCCACGCCGGAGCCGGACATGTCCATCGAAACGCACCCGATGGGGGCGAATAGTTGTAAGAGCCACGGCCTCGGCGCGGAAGCAGCACGACGCTCACCCTGCCAGCCAGTTCCAGACCAGCCGCTCAAAGACTCACAGTAGTTGTAGTGGTGGTTCCAGACTCTGATCGCTTCGCGGCGCTGGTTCTCCGATTCGTAGCGGCGGGCGTAGAGGCACTCGTCGCTCATCAGCCGCTGGTAGCGCTCGATCTTCCCGTTGTGCCGGGGCGTGTAGGCCCGGGTGCGCTGGTGCCGGCCGATGAACGCGCTGGTCGAACGGTTGAACGCCTTCCCGGTGTAGTTCGCGCCGTTGTCCGTGACCAGGCGCGTGATCCGGGTGATGCCGTGAGCTGCGAAGAACACTCGGGCGCGGTGGAAGAACCCGATGGTCGTCGCGGCTTTCTCGTCCTCCAGGGCCTCGGTATAGGCCAGGCGGGAGAACCCGTCCTGCATGGAGTGGAGGTAGGTGTAGCCGACCTTCTGCTTGTGGGCACGCTTGCTGGCCAGGGCCTTCTCGCTGCCGCGGCCATGGGCCCACCAGCCGCCGCCCTCGGGGATCTTCCCGACCTTCTTCACGTCCATGTGGACCATGTGACCCGGGTAGCGGGCGATGATCTTTCCGGGCTTGCGGAGGTCCGCCCCGTCGGGAGTGATGTCGCGGATCTGGTTCAGGCCCAGGCGGTCCAGCCAGCGCGTCACCGTGCGCACGCAGCACCGGAAACCCCGGCCATCGGCGAGCTCCCGGGCGATTCTGTGCGCGGACCACTTATTGGTCCGTCGCCAGTGCTCGATCAACTCCACCACCCACGCAGGCAGCCGGGAGGGGCGGTTGGCCGGAGCACTGGAGTGGTCCACGAGGCCGGCGCTGCCGCGGTCACGGTAGCGGGCTACCCACTTCGACAAAGTGGCCCGAGCGATGTGGAACTCGGCCGCGACGTGAGCGATCGGGCGTCCGCGCTCGAGCACCTCGGTGACAGCTCGCTGTCTTCCAAGGACGGTCAGCGGGGCATTACGGTGGGTCATGGAACGGGTCTCCTCCCAGCAGATGAATGGCTTCAGCACCACCCATCGTGCCGGTCAGGGACCCGTTCCTTCATCCCCGCACGGTGACTACAACGTCACGACCCGCAACAGCTAGCGCCCGTTGGGGCCGGGACCTTAATAGCTCAAAAGCGGCTGCCCGGGCCGCGGGCGTGATTTCGGGGGTTCCTGCTAATGGCGGCGCCGCACGCAACTGCGAGCAGCAGGACGGGCAGGCTCGGCCGTTCTTCGATCGCGGACGAGAGCGTGTCCGACGAGAGCCGCGCAGCCGGCACCGAGCGACCGGTCGACCGGTCGACCCCATGCTCCCGCAGTGAATCACTTGCCAAATACCCCCGGGGGGTATAAAACTGAGGGGAGCAACGACAGTTTCCGCCGCTGCTGCACCCTCTGATGCGAGGAGTACCTCATGAGCCCCGAGACACTTCGACCCCTGCCGATGGCTTCCACCGGTTGTTCCTGCTGCGCCACCGCCCCGGTGGAGGACCGCGCCGCTGCTGAGGCGACTGCGACGTCCGCGGCCGAGACCACGACGTATCCGGTGCGGGGCATGACCTGTGGTCACTGCGCCGACAGCGTGACCACGGCAATCACCGTTCTCGAGGGCGTGGAGGAAGTACGGATCGACCTGGCGCCCGGTGGGATCTCCACCGTGACCGTGGCCGGAGCTGCCGCACCGGCCGCCGTCCGCGCCGCCGTCGCGGAGGCCGGCTACACCGTGGCCGACGCCTGACCCACCCCGGCAACACCCAGCCCCGTCCGGGGCCTTGCGGAAGGGACACCATGAGCACCCCCCACCACCACCGCCACGACCACCCGGTTACCCCCGAACCCGACCACGCCGGGCACGACATGGCCCAGCACTGGCATCACCGCGGCACGGGCCCACACGGCCCGGCGGACGCTCCGCCGGGCGGGGACCGTCATGGCAGCTACGATGCCGAGCAGATGGCGCACGAGGGGCATGCCCTGCCGACCGCCACGCACACCGGCCATGACATGACCGGGCACGGTGAGCACGACATGGCGGGCCACGAGCACCACGACCCGCACGCGGGGCACGACATGTCGGGTCACGGGGGCCATGCGGGTCATGGTGATCACGTGGGGATGTTCCGTCGGCTGTTCTGGATCATGCTCGTCCTTGCTATCCCGACGGTACTGCTGAACGGGATGTTCGCTGACCTGCTCGGCTATGCGCTGCCGGACGCGGCCTGGGTGCCGTGGGTCTCGCCGGTCCTGGGCACGGTCATGTACCTGTGGGGCGGTCGACCGTTCCTGACCGGAGCGATCGAGGAGATCCGGGACCGCAAGCCCGGCATGATGCTCCTGATCGGGATGGCGATCACGGTCGCCTTCGTTTCCTCGCTCGGCGCCAGCCTCGGACTGCTCTCCCACGAGCTCGATTTCTGGTGGGAGCTCGCCCTCCTGATCGTGATCATGCTGCTGGGCCACTGGCTCGAGATGCGCTCCCTCGCGCAGACCTCCTCCGCGCTGGATTCCCTGGCCGCGCTCCTGCCCGACCAGGCCGAGAAGATCGAGGGCGAGGACATCGTCGCGGTTTCCCCGGCCGAGCTGCAGCTCGGAGACGTCGTGATCGTGCGACCCGGTGGCCGGGTCCCGGCCGACGGGGAAGTCATCGATGGTGGCGCCGACGTCGACGAGTCGATGATCACCGGCGAGTCCAGCCCCGTGCGTCGCGAGATCGGTGATCAGGTCGTCGCCGGCACGGTGGCCACGGACAACGCGCTGCGCGTGCGCGTCACCGCGATCGGTGAGGACACCGCCCTGTCGGGTATCCAGCGCCTGGTCGCCAACGCCCAATCCTCCACGACCCGGGCCCAGCTGCTCGCGGACAGAGCCGCCGGCTGGCTGTTCTGGTACGCGCTGATCGCGGCGATCGTCACCGCGATCGTGTGGACAGTCGTCGGGGTGCCCGAGAGTGCACTGGTCCGCGCGATCACCGTTCTGGTCATCGCCTGCCCTCACGCGCTGGGTCTGGCGATCCCGCTGGTGGTGTCCATCTCGACCGAGCGGGCCGCGAAGGGCGGCGTCCTGGTCAAGGAGCGTGCCGCCCTGGAGCGGATGCGCACCATCGACACCGTCCTGTTCGACAAGACGGGCACGCTGACCAAGGGCGAGCCCGCCCTGAACCACGTCACCACCGTCGGCACCCTGGGCGAGGACGAGCTGCTCGCGCTGGCCGCCGCGGCCGAAGCCGACAGCGAGCACCCGCTCGCCCGGGCGATCGCCGCCGCCGCCGACGACCGCCGGCTCGACGTGCCGCGCGCCACCGAGTTCCAGTCCACCACCGCGGTCGGCGTCAGCGCGACCGTGGACGGGCGCACCGTCCAGGTCGGCGGACCCAACCTGCTGGCCGAGCACGGTCACCAGCCGCTGCCGGCGACCGGGTCGTGGTCGGCCGACGGAGCGATCGTCCTCCACGTCTTGGTCGATGGGCAGATCGCAGGTGGGATCGGCTTGGCCGATGAGGTCCGTCAGGAATCCCGTGAGGCCGTCGACGCCCTGCATGAGCTGGGAATCCGCGTCGTCATGATCACGGGCGATGCGCAGCCCGTTGCCCGCGCCGTGGCCGGCGAGCTCGGTATCGACCAGGTCTTCGCCCAGGTGCGCCCGGAGCACAAGAGCGAGAAGGTCCTCGAGCTCCAGCGCGACGGACGAGCCGTGGCGATGGTCGGCGACGGCGTCAACGATGCCCCCGCCCTCGCGCAGGCCGACGTCGGCATCGCGATCGGTGCCGGCACCGACGTCGCGATCGCCTCCGCCGGCGTGATCCTGGCCTCCGACGATCCCCGCTCGGTACTCTCGGTGATCCAGCTCTCCCGTGCCAGTTACCGCAAGATGAAGCAGAACCTGTGGTGGGCTGCCGGGTACAACATCGCCGCCGTTCCGCTGGCCGCCGGTGTCCTGGCGCCGATCGGATTTGTACTGCCCATGTCGGTCGGCGCCATCCTGATGTCGTTGTCCACTGTCGTTGTGGCTTTGAATGCGCAGATGCTGCGCCGACTGGATCTGACCCCTGCCAAGAGCGCGGCGCGCCTGGCCGGCCGCGAGAGCTCGACCTCGGTGTCGACGACCCAGTCTTCGAGCCGCGCGGGCTCGGCCAGCTCCCGGTCGGACTCGAGCAGGACCTCCACGGCGCCCAGGAACGGAGATCAGACTGGAGCCCATGAGGAGTGAATCGGCTCGAGCTGCAGCGACGGTTCTCGTTGTCGAAGACGAAGTCGCGCTCTCGGACGTCGTGCAGGCATACCTCGTGAAGGCCGGCTACGCCACGGGGAGCGCGCGAAGCGGTCCGGAGGCGGTGGAGGTAGCCCGCGCCTTGTCACCGGACGTGATCATCCTCGATCTCGGCCTGCCTGGCCTCGATGGCTTGGAGGTGATGCGGAGGATCCGCGCCTTCTCCGACTGCTACGTGCTGATCACGACGGCGCGATCAGAGGAGGTTGATCGCCTGGTGGGCCTGTCGGTGGGTGCGGATGACTACCTCACCAAACCGTTCAGCGTGCGTGAACTTGTCGCCCGGGTCCAGGCCGTGCTGCGGCGGCCCCGCGGCGAGCCCGGGACCGCTCCTTCGGGCACCGTGCGCGCATTCGGAGAGCTTGAGCTCGATACGGCCGCCCAGGAGGTGCGGCTCGCTGGCCAACCAGTCCCGCTGACCCCCACCGAAAGGGGACTGCTTATGACCCTGGCCCGTCGGCCGGGCCAGGTCTTCAGCCGCCACCAGCTGATGGAAGCCGTCTGGGGTGATACCTGGATCGGAGATGACCATCTCGTCGATGTGCATATTGCCAACCTGCGACGAAAACTGGACGAGACAGCGGGTTCGGCACGGTATGTCACCACGGTCCGCGGTATCGGGTACCGGATGGGGAAGGGGTGAGGGCGTGACTGATCCCCGCTCATCGGCCAGAACGATCCGCCCCGGCACGAGCCTCGCCTCACGTTTGATGATCGGCCAGCTCATCGTGCTGTGTGCTGGCGCCGTCAGCATCACCGCTCTGACGGTGATGATCGGACCCGCCGTCTTCCACTATCACCTGCTCCAGACTGCTCTTCCGGTGGGCAGCGCTGAGATTCTGCATATCGAGCGCGCCTACCGTGACGCCCTCGCCCTCGCCCTGGGGGCCGGACTGGTGGTCTCCCTCCTAGCGGCAGGCCTGGTCACCTGGAGACTGGCGCGACGACTCCGGCAGACACTCCACCGCCTCACCCTGGCCGTGGACGAACTCTCCCGAGGCCACTACTCCACTCGGGTGCCCGCCCTCGGTGCGGGAACCGAGCTGGACTCTCTGGCCGCCACGCTCAACGACATGGCTGCACGCCTAGATGCCGTCGAAGAGAATCGCCGCCGGCTGCTCTCTGACCTCGCCCACGAGCTACGTACTCCCATTGCTACTCTCTCGGCACATCACGAGGCGATGGCTGATGGTGTCATCGAGCCGGAGGCGGCCATGCCCATCCTTGCCGGTCAGACCATACGCCTGTCCCGGCTGGCCGACGACATCAGCGAGGTGTCCCGTGCCGAAGAGGGACAGCTCCCGGTGGAGCTGCGGCCCACGTCGGTCCGCGACCTGCTGGACTCAACACTCCAGGAATGGGAGGAGAGGTTCGAGGCAGCGGGTGTGGCATTGCGACGAGATTTCGTTATGCGCCGCTCCCCGATCATTCACGCCGACCCGGACCGCCTCGCCCAGGTACTCGGAAACCTCCTGAGCAATGCCCTGCGGCACACCTCGCCCGGGGGCGCCGTCACTCTCTCAGCGCTCACCACCGGCGACGTGGTGGAGATCGCGGTGTCCGACGACGGTGAGGGTTTCACCGCGCGTGACCAGGCGCGGCTGTTCGAACGCTTCTTCCGCGCCGACAGCGCTCGCACCCGCGAAAACTCCGGCTCGGGAATCGGCTTGACGATCAGTCGCGCACTCGTGGATGCGCACGGCGGGACCATGGCTGCCGCCAGTGAGGGGCCCGGGCGGGGAGCCGTCTTCACCATCCGGCTTCCTCGAGCGACCGTTGAACGCTGATCCTCGAGAGCAGCACCCTTAGACGATCGTGGTGAAGGTGCCGATCTGGACCTGCAGTAGCGCCATCCACTGCTCCCACACCCCGGAGACCAGCAGCAGCCCGATGGTGATCAGGACGGACCCGCCGACGATCTGGAGCGTGCGGCGATGCCGGGACAGCACTCTGGAGATTCCTAGGGCGCGCCGGAACACGAGGGCGAAGAGGATGAACGGGATCCCGAGCCCGATCGCGTAGCCGAAGGCGAGGAGGGCGCCGCGGCTGGCGGATGCCTCCCCGAGGCTGAGTGCGGCGACTGCGGCGAACGTCGGGCCGATGCACGGGGTCCAGGAGAAGCCGAACGTGATCCCGAGCAGCGGGGCGCCGGCGAGTCCGGCATCGGGGCGCTTCCGGATCCGTTTCTCACCGGAGAGGCGGGGGAAGATTCCCACGAACACCAGGCCCATGAGGATCACCAGCACTCCGGAGATCCGATTGATCGCGCTGGTGTACTGGATCACCAATGACCCGAGTGCACCGACGAATCCGCCGATGACCAGGAATACCGCAGTGAACCCGGCGACGAACAGCACAGCGCCGGTGACCAGGCGCCATGGCCGTTCCCCGGGATCGCCGGTGCGGGGCGGCCCGGCGCTTCCTCCGGTGAGCCCGGTGATGTATCCGAGGTAGCCGGGGACCACCGGCAGCACGCACGGCGAGAGGAACGCGACCAGACCGGCCACCATCGACAGCAGCAGAGCAACCGCCAGGGGCCCACTCAGCACGGTGGTGGCGAACAGTTCACCCATCAGGCGGCCTCCGCTAGCACGGCATCCAAGAGGCTCTCTAGGGTGCTCTGATCGGCTGCGCCCGCGATCCGGGCGGCTACTCGTCCTTCAGCATCGAGGATCAAAGTCGTGGGGACGGCGTTGGGCGAGACGCTGCCGTCCATGGACGCGATCACCGCCCCGTCGGTGTCGGGGATCGAGGGGTAGGTGATGCCGAAGGTCTCCTCGAACGCGGCGGCTGGCCCGGCCTTGTCGCGCGTGTTCACGCCCACGAATTCCACTCCCAGGGCGCTGTACTCGGAGTGCACGGCCTTCAGCGCCGGTGCTTCGACCCGGCACGGCGGACACGACGCATACCAGACGTTGATCAGCAAGGGTGCACCGCGCAGCGCCGTGGAGTCGAAGTCGTCGCCGTCGTAGGTGGTTCCCCGAATCTCCAGAGGATCGGCGCGTCCCTCCGGGGGGATCTCGACGACGACACCATCGCCGGAGACGTACCCGGCGTTCGCCTCGCTCGCGGCGTCCGAAGAACTGCTGCACGCCGCAAGAAGGGGCGCGAGGACGAGCAGGCTCCCGCCCAGTCGGAGCGTGGTCCGACGACTCAGGCGTGGTGTCACGCTCCGCCCAGTTGGGCCGACCACCGAATGCCAGAAGGCGGACCGGGTGCTTCGCCTGCTCACGTCAGCTGGAGACTGGTCAGACAGGTCAGATCATCCTCCGCCTGGGTCGAGATGGACGCGGTCCCTGTGACGTCCTCGAGGGCGCACGTGAGCTCGGCGGTGATCCCGCGCGGCAACCAGAAACCGACGAACCCGTTGTCGTGCGTGGTGCGAGTGCCCTCCTCAAGGACCTCGCCCGAGCTGCTGTCGACCACGCTCACGGTGAGCTCGCGGCTGCGCAGTTCTCCGCGGCACGTGGTCAGGCTGTGGAAGGCGCACTCGTGGGTGGTCTCGACGAACGGGGCCACCGACAAGTAGAACTGGTCCTCGGGAAGGGGCAGCTCGGCCTCGCGCCCTGCATCGTCTTGGAGCTGCAGAGACGTCGCGGTGACGCTGGCGATCAGATCCTGCGGTCGCTCAGCCACCGGGAGCGCCTCGAGCCGGTCGATGATCTCGTGCGCGTCCGCGTCGGCGAAGCCATGTTCCTGAAGCAACTCCTGATCACCCGTGATGGATGCGGGCTCGGACCCGCCGGCCCCGCAACCGGCGACCACGAGCGGGAACAGGCCGGCACCGAGCACGAGCGATCGGCGCGGCAACCGGCCGGTGCGACGACGGGGCCTACCCCCGGAGGAGGCGAGCGCACCTCGAGGGCTCGACGGGGAGGTCATCACGCAGGCTCGATCTCGCTCTCGACGACCCACTTGTGGTTCGTCATCATCATCCCGTCGGCTTCGTAATCGACCATGTACACGGTCTCCTCGGTGGCACTGTCGATGGTGGCCTCAGCACCCTCCATCCCGGTCATGTGATCGGCGGTGATGACCACTTCGGTGCCCTCTGCCAGCGGTGCCTCGCCCGGGTTCTCGAGCTCCTCGTGAACGACCCACTTGTGGTCAGTGACCGGCTCACCGCCATCGGTCGGCGTGAAGCTGACCGAGTAGGTCGTGGTGTCGAAGGCGCCCGAGATCGTCGCCGTCGCCCCCTCCATGCCCTCCATGTGGTCCGCCGTGAGCGTCACCTCCGTGCCGACCGGGAACTCGGGATCCTCCGCAGACGCCATACCTTCGGGCGCAGGGCCGCCATCCATCGGGTGCTCCATGCCGCCGTGGCTGCCTCCATCGGACGCCTCCGACGCTTCTGACTCGCCCGGCGTCTGACCCTCCTCAGACCCGCTGTCGGTGCAGCCGGCAAACACAATCGCACCGGTGACGACGACGGCCGCGAGACGGCCGAGAGAGCGACGAGAACGCATGATTTCTCCTAGTCAGAGGACACTTGGCACCAGCCTATGACCCCTAGATCAAGGTCTCCTCAAGGTCAGATCTTGACTTCTTGAGCACAACGTTGGCCAGTCATTCCGCATTGCCTCCAAACGAGTGGTCTATCCGCTTCCGTCCTTCGGGGGGCGATGGCTAGGGTCGTCAGGACGGGCCGGCATCCGCCGGTCCGTCCGGAACGAGAAGGAGCAGGATCATGACCCATCACGTCGCATCAATGCTTCAGACCTACCCGAAGGACCTCGGCACCATCGACCAGCAGAAGCTCGCCGAATGCATCGAGGCCTGCTTCGAGTGCGCCCAGACCTGCACCGCCTGCGCGGACGCCTGCCTGGCCGAAGACATGGTGGCGGAGCTGACCCAGTGCATCCGCCTGAACCAGGACTGCGCCGACGTCTGCGAGACGACCGGCCGGGTCCTGTCCCGTCAGACGGGCAATAACGTCGCCCTCAACCGTGCACTGCTCGAGGCATGTCAGGCGGCGTGCCGCTCCTGCGCCGAGGAGTGCGAGAAGCACGCCGGCATGCACGAGCACTGCAAGGTCTGCGCCGACGCCTGCCGACGCTGCGAGCAGGCCTGTGCAGAGCTGTTGGCCTCGATCAGCTGACACCGCTGCCTCTGCACGTAGAGGGAGCCCCGACCGTTGGTCGAGGCTCCCTCTGCGCGGGCGTTGCGACCTGCGGTCAGCGGAAGGTGACGAAGGTCGGCGAACCCCAGATGGTGCGCTCGCTGACGGAGCCCTTGCTGTTGCCGGCGTCGATCACCGTGTTGCCGCCCGCGTAGATCCCGAGGTGGCCGGGCCACACCACGAGGTCGCCGGGCTGGGCCTCGGACTTCGAGATCGTGGTGCCGGCCGCGACCTGCTGCGACGAGGTGCGGGGCAGGTCGATGCCGGCCTGCGCGTACGCGTACGAGGTCAGCCCCGAGCAGTCGAAGCTGACACCCGGCTTGGAGGTCCCCCACGAGTACGAGACCCCGACCTGGCTGCGCGCGGCGTCGACGATCGTCTGCTGAGAATTCGTCGCAGAGTGCGCCGGAGCCGGAGCAGACGTTCCGCCGGTAGAGATCGAAGCGCCCCCGCCGTTCAGTGCACCGCGGGTCTGCGGGCCCACGACCCCGTCGATCTTCAGGTCGTGCGAGCGCTGGAAGTCCTTCACGGCCCCATGGGTGAGCCGACCGAACTTGCCGTCCACGGACAGTGAGGCACCGTGCTCGTTCAGTGCCGTCTGGAGCTGCTCCACGGCAGAACCATGGGAACCCCACCGCAGCTTCTCGGCCCCCAACGCAGACGTCGCATGTGCAGGGGCCGGCGTCGCCGGCGCGGCAGCCTGTGCAGTAACGGCAGGTGCAGCGGGCAACGCGGCAGGGGCGGCCTGTGCGGGGCCCGCGAGCAGCGCGGATCCGAGGACGACCGTGCCGAGCACAGCGGCACCGCCCGTGCCCCGCAGAGCCCGACCAGCGATCCCTACGGGCGTGACTGCTCGGCCGACGGCCCGATGGGTGTTGTTCTGGGACATGGTTCTGCTCCTTAAGTTCCCCTCCTCGAGACGGGAGGGAGTCGATGACTTCGTCAGTGCCACAGCGACAGCGGAGCGAGCAACGAGGCGACGGCTCATGTCGTGGGCGGCGAGATCAACCTACGGCCCTGACCAGCCCCACAGAACAACGATGGGAGGGTCCACCGAAGGATTTAGCCGATCCTTGACTCCACAGCCGTGCATACCCCCGGGGGGTAGGGATCGCCTTTGCCTTCGTTGGGCAGACTGTGGCTTAGGTGGAGCACGACGCCTCACGGGTCGGCGATCCCGACGTCAGCGCGCCAAGGCGTAGCTTTCCTCCTGGCGGGCTGCGGAGATCACCGGCACGGGCGTCTCGTGCTGGCCCTCACCCCTGTAGGGAGCGGTGCGCTGCCCTCGGCGACTTCGGCGACTTCGGCGGCGAGGACCGGGCCGACTAGGTCCAGACATCGAAGAGCACGCGAGGAAGCAGCGCGATGAGAATCGCGAGCGCCACGGCGGTGTTTCAGATCATGCTCCGGCGGCCGGCGGCCGCGGCGGGTAAGGGCGAGTGCGTCGAGGGTCGACCGCATGCCATGATTCGGCTCATGGCAGTTGCTTCGTTGGGGTGAAGCGCCCTGGGTTCCGTTCCGAGTCTCAGCAAGGAGAATCGGAGCATGCCCAAGAAGTTCAGTCCAGAGCTGCGTGACCGTGCCGTGCGTATGGTCTACGACCGTCAGGCCCGCGAGGGTGGTCCCCGTGCAGCATCGATCCGTGCGGTCGCCCCGCAGCTCGGTGTCGGCGAGGAGACGCTGCGGATCTGGTGCAACCGCTACGGCCCCACCGAACCAGCCGGCCCGGGAGAGCCGCTCGAGGAGGAGAACCGCCGGCTCCGGCGAGAACTCGCCGAGGCGAGACGCGCGAACGAGATCCTGAAAGCCGCCTCGGCGTTTTTCGCAGCGGAACTCGACCGCCCCACGACGAAATGATCGCGTTCATCGACATGCATCGCGATCAGTTCGGGGTCGAGGCCATCTGCCGCATCCTCGGTGCGACAGAATGTGGGTTCATCACCTCCCGCGGATACCGCGCCTCCAAGAACAGGAATGCTTCCGCGCGCAGCGTTCGGGACGAGATCCTCATAGAGGAGGTGCAGCGGATTCACCAGGAAAACTACAGCGTCTACGGGGTCCGGAAGATGTGGCACGCCATGCAGCACGCGGGATGGGACGTCGGCCGAGACCAGGTCGCGAGGCTGATGAAGATCGCAGGCCTCCAGGGCGTTCGCCGAGGCCGCAAGCCCGTCACCACCCACCCCGAAGCCGGAGACGATCAGCGTCCCGACCTCGTGGAACGGAGGTTCGTTGCGGACCGGCCGCAGCAGCTCTGGGTTGCCGATATTACCTATGTCCGGATACTCACCGGATTCTGCTACGTCGCGTTCATCACCGATGTCTTCAGTCGGAGAATCGTCGGTTGGGCGGTCGCACCCACCCTCCACACGGAGCAGCTGCCATTGCTCGCACTGGAACACGCGCTCCTCGCCACCGGGGTGAGCCGGAATGTGAGCGGATTGATTCACCACTCCGATCGGGGCAGTCAATACGTCTCTCTCGCCTACTCAGACGCTCTTCTCGCCGCAGGTGTGAAAGCGTCTGTCGGCACCGTCGGCGATAGCTACGATAATGCTCTGGCAGAGACGGTGAATGGCCTCTACAAGGCGGAGCTGATCTACTCCAAGCGGATCTGGGAGTCGGTCAGCGAGGTCGAGCTTGCCACGATGGGATGGGTCCACTGGTGGAACACGGCCCGGCTCCACGAAGCTCTCGACTACCGCACCCCAGCGAGCGTCGAAGCGTCCTACACTCACCCCACGACGACCGCGCCCGCGACCGTCTAACCACGGAACGAAACCCAGGACGCTTCACGCTTGCGGTGCACTACTGTGTGGCTCTCAAAAGACCCCCGTCCCCGAGGAGCGAGATGACCGCCTCTAGCCCTGCCGCCCATGCTGTTCCGCTGCCTGCCCGCCGCCCGGTGCTGGCCGACGCGATCCTGCCCCGCGCCACCGTGCTCACCGACCTGGCGCTCGTGCTCGCCGGCGCGGTGCTGGTCGCGCTGCTCGCGCAGGTCACGATCCCGCTGCCGATCGTGCCGATCACGGGGCAGACCCTCGGGGTTCTCGTCGTCGGGGCCGCGCTCGGAGCACGCCGGGGCGCCGCGGCACTGACGACCTACATGGGTGCGGGACTCGCCGGGCTGCCGGTGTTCGCCGGGTTCACCGGCACCATTGCTGCGGTGGCCACGCCCAGCTTCGGCTTCATCCTCGGGTTCATCCCCGCCGCGTTCATCGCGGGCTGGTTCGCCGAGCGGGCCTGGGACCGCCGCCCCTGGCTGGCGATGATCGGCTTCGTCGCCGCCAGCATCGTCCCGTTCCTGGTGGGGGTTCCCTACATGGCCTACGTCCTCAACGTCGTGATGGGCGCCGGCTACGACCTCGCCGGGATCCTCGCGGTCGGTGTCACCCCGTTCATCGCCGGGGGACTGGTCAAGGCCGCGATCGCCGCACTGGTGATCCCTGCCGCCTGGCGTGGGGTGCGTGCCCTGGACTCGCGCCGCTGAGGCAGACTGGGGGGATGGCAGAGACCTCAGATCCCCGCGTCGCCGTCTACCTCGACTTCGACAACATCGTCATGTCCTGGTACGACCGGGTGCACGGGCGCAACGCTTACAGCCGTGACCGCCAGCGGATCGCGCAGGACATCACCGATCCCGAGATCGCGGAGAAACTGGCCGCGGCCACGGTGGACGTGGGCGCGATCATCGACTACGCCGCCTCGTTCGGCTCCCTGATGCTCACCCGCGCCTATGCGGACTGGTCCTCGCCGCTGAACGCCGACTACCGCACCCAGCTGGTGGCGCGTGCGGTGGACCTGGTGCAGCTGTTCCCTGCCGCGGCGTACGCCAAGAACGGTGCCGACATCCGCCTCGCGGTGGACACCGTGGAGGACATGTTCCGCATCCCCGACCTCACCCACGTGGTGATCGTGGGCGGCGATTCCGACTACGTGCCCCTCGCGCAGCGCTGCCGCCGCCTGGGCCGGTACGTGATCGGGATGGGCGTCACCGGCTCCACCGCCAAGTCCCTGGCCGCCGCCTGCGACGAGTTCGAGGCCTACGACCAGCTGCCCGGTGTCACCCGGCCCGACAGTGCTGACAGCAGCCGCTCGCGCGGCGGCCGCGGCTCCGGGAAGGGCAAGGGCAGGAGCACCAAGAACTCCTCGGGCACCAGCGACGAGCACACCGATCCGGTCGATGAGCCCAGCGGAGCCGTGGTGGACCCGGAGGAGACCGCGGAGGATCCGCAGGAGACGGCCTCCCGTCTGCTGCAGCGGGCCCTCCAGCTGGGCGATCGCGGGGACGGGGACTGGCTGCACAGCTCCGCGGTGAAGACCCACATGCGCCGCATGGATCCCTCCTTCAGCGAGAAGGCCCTGGGCTACAAGTCCTTCAGCGACTTCCTGAAGGCGAACTCCGACATCGCCCAGCTGGAGGAGACCGGACACGAACGGCTGGTCCGCTCCACCGAGTGACTGCGAACATGTGCCCGGCCTGCGGGTACATGTGCAGCTGCGCGCTGGGGGTTGGCCTCCTGGATCTGCTGGCCCGCTCATTCTTCGACCATAGGAAACAGGCCGGCCCGATGCCCGTGAGAGCAGTCGTGACCTGCCCCCGACGGCGCTCAGCGGACGGCGTCACTCCTTCCAGGTGCCGATGACCTCCTCCAGCGGGACCAGCTCGGCCTGGCGGTCCTCCACCAGCTGGTCCAGCACCATTTCGCGGTGGTCGGGTCGCTCATCGCCGATCGCGTCGGGCACGATCGCGGCCCGGATGTTGTTGGCGTAGGCGTCCCGGGCGGTCTGGGCGATGCACGCGTGGGTGGACACCCCCGCGATCACCACCCGGTCCACGCCGAGATTGTGCACTCGCAGCAGCAGATCCGTGCCGAACCAAGCGCTGTCTCGCGTCTTCTCCAGCCGCGTGGTGCGCTCGGTGTCCAGCTCGTGGATCACCTCCGTGCCCGGGTCGCCTGAGAACAGGTAGCCCTGCTCGTCCTCCAGCATGGACAGGGTCCAAGTGGAGCGGTCCCGGCTGTGCACGGTGGTGATGACGAACACGGGCACGCCTGCCCCATCCGCGGCCTGGCGCAGCCGGTTGGCGGCCTCGGCCACCACGGCCCGGCGCTCCTTCAGCTCCGGGGTCTCGAAGAACGATTCCTGCAGGTCCACCAGCAGCAGTGCGTCCCGGTGCTCGGTGGGGGATGCGGTCACCAGGAATCAGCCCTTCTTCGGCTCCAGAACCACCTTGATGCAGCCGTCCTGCTTCTTCTGGAACATCTCGTAGGCCGCCGGTGCCTGCGACAGCGGCAGCCGGTGGGTGACCAGATCGCCGGTTCCCAGCGGATCGGCCGAATCCTCCACCAGGTGCAGGAGCTCGTCGGTCCAGGAGCGCACGTTGCACTGGCCCATCCGCAGCTGCAGCTGCTTGTCGAACATGGTCAGCAATGGCATGGGGCTGGCCGCGCCCCCGTACACGCCGCTGAGGGACACCGTGCCCCCGCGGCGCACCAGCTCGATGGCGGTGTGCAGAGCCTGCAGGCGATCCAGTCCGGCGTGCTGCATCATCGGCCGCGCCACCGCGTCCGGAAGCAGCGCGGTGGCGCGATGGGCGAGGCCGGCCACGGGGCTGCCGTGCGCCTCCATCCCCACCGCATCGACCACGGCGTCGGGCCCCCGACCGGACGTGGACTCCCGGATGGCCTCGATGCCGTCCTTGCCCATGTCGAACACCTCCACCCCATGGCGGGAGGCCATCTCGCGGCGCTCGGGCACGGGATCGATGGCGACCACTCGTGAGCCCAGGTGCAGGCCGATGCGCGCGCAGAACTGGCCCACCGGCCCCAGGCCCAGCACCGCGAGGGTGCCGCCAGCGGGGACGTCGGCGTACTTCACGGCCTGCCAGGCGGTGGGAAGGATGTCGCTGAGGAACAGGTAGCGCTCGTCGGGCAGCTCGGTGCCCACCTTCACCAGCCCGTAGTCCGCGTGGGGGACGCGCAGGAACTGGGCCTGCCCACCGGGCACCTGCCCGTACAGCTTGGAGTAGCCCAGCAGGGCCGCCCCGGAGCCGTACTCGGTGACCTGGGTGGTCTCGCACTGGGACTGCAGGCCCGCGGTGCACATCGCGCAGTGCCCGCAGGAGATGGTGAAGGGGACCACCACCCGGTCGCCGGCCCGCACGTGGGTGACCTCGGATCCGGTCTCCACCACGATCCCCATGGGTTCGTGGCCGATCACGTCTCCCTCGCTCATGAAGGGACCCAGCACCTCGTACAGGTGCAGATCAGAGCCGCAGATGGCGGTGGAGGTCACCTCGATCACCGCATCGGTGGGCTGCTGGATGCCGGGATCCGGCACCTCCTCGACACTGACCTTCCGAGTTCCCTGCCAGGTGACTGCCTTCATGATCCGGCCTCCGTTTTGGTGTGCGGGTGCCGATCCGATTCCGGATCCGGCTGCCCGAGCGTGCCCTCCACCTTAACGAGGGGGGATGCTCAGTCCCTGAGCGTCGACCGAAAGGTCTGGGAGGACGGCAGTTCTCTGCAGGGCACCACCACCACGTCGTCCACCTTCCAGTCCAGCTCGCACACCCGGCGGTGCAGCGCCTCCAGCTGCTCCAGCTGCGGAGCAATACCCGCGTGCGGCGCCACGAACAGCTCGACGTGCAACACGTGGCCCAGGTCCCTCACGCGAGCCGACGCATCGGCGACCCAGGGCTCTGCGAGCGCCCGCTGCTCCACCTCCAGGGTCAGCGGGTGCGGCTCGGAGCCATCGACCGTGCGGGCCTCGGTGTCGGTGAGCCCCGCGATGGCGGACCACAGGTTGTGCACGCCGTCCTTGATGATCGAGACCGACACGATGATCGCAGCCACGGCGTCGGCCCACCACCAGCCGATGCCGATCCCCAGCACGCCCACCACGGTGGCGATCGCGGTGCGCCAGTCGGCGCTGCCCATGTCGCCGTCGGCGCTGAGCACCTTGTCGTGCAGGTCCTCGGCGAGCCTCTTCTTCAGACGCCCCAGCACCACGGGCCCGGGGCTGGTGACCACCATGACCGCGATCATCAGCCACCCCGTCCAGATCGGCTGTCCGAAGATCACCATCAGCCCCACCGGAGGCCGCTCCACCCGGATCAGACCCATCGCGGAACTGATCGCGAGATAGCTGCCCATGCCCAGCAGGGCCAGAGCCGCCACCAGGTGCGCCACGCCGATCGCCCGATGGTGGCCGTATGGGTGCGATCGGCTCGAGGGGCGGCGGATGAACCGGGTGGCGACCAGGAAGGCGACCGGCGGCAGCAGGGACAGGGCATCCTCCGCCCAGGCGGCGCGCATGGCCTGGGACTGGCCGGCCACCAGCCCCACCAGCACCACGGTGGCGCTCACCCACGCGATCGTGATCCATTCCAGGCGGATCGCACGGCGCAGGGTCTCGCGCTGCTGCTCGCCCATCGCATGGTGCCCCTGGGCTGCGCCGTGCGCGCCTGTTCCGCCCGGGTCCGTGTGCTGTGCCATCAGATCTCGCCCGCCGCTCGGGCCAGGAACAGCTCCAGGTCGACCATCAGGGCGTTCTCCCCGGGCCGAACGCCCATCACCACCTTCGCGGTCGAACCGTCGGGCCGCTCCAGGGTGGTGTAGGGGCGGGTGAAGGCGATGGTGCTGGTCCAGGGGGCATCGGCGGTGAACCCGCCGATCACCACGTCGAGGTCACCGTTTTTCATCGCCTCGGACAGCACACTCTCCGGTCCCGCGGTCCACTCGATCCGGGCGTCGATGCCGGCGGCGTACTGCTGAATAAGATCGACCTCCTCCCCGCTGACATCTCCGTTCTCCCCGACGACGGTGAAAGGGGGATGCTCGCTGACGCCCACCCGCAGCACGCCACCGGTCGCACGGTCCAGGGTGCCCTGGGAATCCCGGGGCATCGAGCCCAGGCACCCAGTGGTGACCAGGAGCATCACGATCAGTGCTGCTGCCGCGGCGACGGTGCGGCGAAGCCGTGCGCGTCGGGGCCCGACAAGAGGCCCGGGGTGCATGGCCGGCTCACGAGTCGGAAGGTGACTGGCGGGGGAGAACGGCGCTGTCGCTGATGCGACCGATGGCCACGAGGACATGCCGGCCACCCTACTCCGCGGGGGTCCAAGGTCAGCCCCGCGGTCCCGACCCTCCGGTCCGGTGATGCGGCGGGTTCGGGGACGCGGCGGGTTCGGGGACGCGGCGGGTTCGGGGACGCGGCGGGTTCGGGGACGCGGCGTGCTCCGCCTGGTGCATCGCGTCGGTCACGAGCCGTGCGGCATGGTCGTTGGTCAACCGGTAGAACACGCGGTTGCCCTCCTGATGGCACTCCACCATCGCCGTCATCCGCAGCTTCGCCAGGTGCTGGGACACCGCGGGCACGGGCTTGCCGACGGCCTCGCCGAGCGCCCCCACGGGCATCTCACCCTCGCGCAGCGCAGCTGTACGGCGGATCTGGAGGAAGTGCAAGTCTTCTCAGTGCTGCTGCAGGGCCGTCCCTGCTCCCTATCCTCTCCGGCAGGGTCGGTGACGAACGGAGGGACGCCTGTGAGGCGCCGGCGACAGTTCCGGGCTGGAAAGGGCATTCCCGTCCCGCACATCGCCAAGCATGACAAATCGGATGGCGCGGCCGAGCTGTCACAGCGAACGCCCGCCCCATCCATGAGAGGAGGGGCGGGCGTCAGGCACGGCGCGCCGGGCGGAGATCCAGTGCGGCGGCTCCGGTCACGGGGAGGGCATGCCGCCGTTGACGTTGAGGGTCTCGCCCAACACGTAGCTGGATTCCGAGGAGGTCAGGAACACATAGGCCGGGGCCAGCTCGGTGGGCTGGCCGGCGCGGCCCAGGGGTGTGCTCTTGCCGAACTCGGGAAGGGCCTCCTTGGGTTGGCCGTCGCTGACCTGCAGCGGCGTCCAGATCGGTCCCGGTGCCACGGCGTTGACACGGATGCCCTTGGGGGCGAGCTGCTGGGCCAGCCCCTTGGTGAAGTTGTTGATCGCGGCCTTGGTGGAGGCGTAGTGGACCAGGGTGGGGGAGGGCTCGTACGCCTGGATCGAGGTGGAGTTCACGATCGTGGAGCCCGCCGGCAGGTGCTTCAGGGCGGCCTTGGTGATACGGAAGATGGCGTGGATGTTGACCTCGTAGGTGGTGGTCCACTGCTCGTCGTCCAGCTCCGCCAGGTCCTCCAGGGCGATCTGCTTGCCGGCGTTGTTCACCAGGGCGTCCAGGCCGCCCAGCTCACGCACGGCGTCCTCCACCACCTGGGTGCAGAAGTCCTTCTTGCTCAGGTCACCGGGCAGCAGGACGGCCTTGCGGCCGGTCTCCTCGATGACCTTCTTGACGTGCTGGGCGTCCTCCTCCTCGGCGGGCAGGTAGGACAGGGCCACGTCCGCACCCTCGCGAGCGAAGGCGATGGCCACGGCCGCGCCGATGCCGGAGTCCGCACCCGTGATCAGGGCCTTGCGGCCCTCGAGGCGGCCAGTGCCGCGGTAGGAGTCCTCGCCGCGGTCGCTCTGCGGCTCGAGCTCGGCATCCAGGCCGGGCTCGGGCTGGTCCTGCTTCGGTGGGGTGATCTCGGGGAATCGGGTGACGGGGTTGCAGAAGACGAGCTGGTCCTTGGCGGTCATGCCGGTCCTTTCGACGGTGGCAGGATGCCTTCACCGTAGGCGTACGAGCCACCGGCCCGGAAGAGGGGAGCCGACCGACAGGTCGCAAGGAGGGCGCGGACGGGCCGTTCGACGGGCAGCAGGATGTGTCGGGAGCAGGCCCGCAGGGAGCGGGCCCGCCGGGTGCGTGTGCGCCCACAGCGGGCTCACCGCCGGTGTCCTCAGCAGCGGGGGCTCAGAAGCGGGCGCTCAGCCGCGGGGGCTCAGCACCACGGGGACATGGCTCCACCCGCCGGTGGGCGCCAAGGACCTGAGGCCCACGGTCTCGGCCGGCGTGACGTCGGCTGCGGCCAGCAGTTCCTGCAGCAGCACCACCAGCTCCAGCGTGGCCAGGGGGCGGCCCGGGCACACGTGCTTGCCGATGCCCCACACCAGGTTGTGCGGCGCATTGCCCTCGGGGTCGAAGCGGTCCGGATCCGCGAACACCCTCTCGTCGCGGTTGGCGGAGGTCCAGTGGATGATCAGCCTCTCGCCCTCCTCGATCCGGTTGCCCGCGAGGGTGACCGGGCAGGTGGCCCTGCGGCGGTTCTGCACGAACGGGTCGTCGATCCGCAGCAGCTCGTCCACGATCGCGCAGGCCTCCGCGTAGCTGCCCACCCGCAGTCGCTCTGCGACCGGCGGCATGGTGGTCAGAGCGGACAGCAACACCCCGGCGCACAGCGCGATCGAGCCCAGGTCGCCTCCGGTCCAGTTGCGCAGGATCGAGACGATCTCCTCGTCCCGCAGTGGGCGCTCGCCGGCCGGCTCGCCGTCCTCGGAGGAGACGGTGACCCGCTGACGCATCAACCGGGTGGTGACATCCTCGGGTGCGTCATCGCCGAGCTCCCGTCGCGGCGCGAGCACCGAGTCGATGATGGCGTCGAAGCGCTGTGCCACCTCGGCGGTGCGGGCCAGTTCGCCCGAACGGGTGGCCTCGCGGTTGTCCATCATCCACTGCAGCAGCTCGCCCTCGAGCTGGGCAGGCCATCCCAGCCAGGCGGTCTGCGCACGTACGGCGAACACGGCTCCGATCGCGGAGACGGCATCGATCTCGGTGCCGGCGGGGCCCACGTCGGCGATCAGCTCGCCCACCAGGTCGTGGGCGATCCGACGCAGCGCTGGTTCGAAGGCGGCCATCTCCTCGGGACCGAAGAATGGATCGGTGGCCACGCGCACCGCGGTGTGCTCGGCACCGTCCAGGCCGTTGGGGACCTGCAGGAAGCGGGAGACGGCCGAGGAGAACGCCTCGTGATCGCGCGCCACCTCGACGGCCTCCGCATGCCCCAGCACCATCCAGTGGCCGTCGGGGGTGCGGGCCAGGGGGCCCTCGGCGCGCTGTTCGTCGGTGGCCGAGCGGGGCTCGACGCCGGTGGGGTCGTAGAGGGGGATGCTCATGCGCTCAAGCCTAGGGGCGCTGCATCTGCTGCGGAGGCGATGTGTCCGGTGGGACCGCCGCTGGGATCGCCGCATCCGGCTGTCCGGGCGGGGGCGGGAGGGGCCTGCGCAGGCGGCCGCCGAGCAGGTGCATCACGGCGGCGATGGAGACGAACGCGACCAGCACCACCGCGGTGGTCAGCAGCACCTGCGTCCAGGAGGAGGCCGTGGGATCAAGGAACTCGTACGGGTACCAGCCCGTGATCCCGCCCCGCACCCAGGTGAACACCAGGAACAGCACCGGGTACAGCAGCCACCACAGGATCCGCACCGCGCGCGGGCGGTGCGTGCGCGGGGTCAACATCCAGTCCAGCAGTGCCGCCACCGGCGCCAGGCGGTGCAGCACGATGCCGGTCCAGCCGATGTCCCAGCGGGTGAGCTCCTCCAGTGGCGCGACCAGCAGTGCGTAGATGATCCCGGTCATCACCAGGTAGAACGCCACTGCCCCGCGGGCGTCCTCGAACCACGGCGGCCTGCGCCCCCGCAGCAGCAGCCCGGTGGCCACCAGCAGCACGAAGGCGAGGTTGGACTGGTTGGTGAAGTAGGAGAGGTTCTGCGCGAGCAGGCCGTCCTGCCAGGCGGTGACCGCGTTGGACACCAGTGCGGTCAGGACCGCCAGCGCGACCACCAGCCGTGTCGCGGCCGCGGTCGTGCTCATGAATCCTTGGGCCAGTCGTCCCGCACGTCCTCGCCGCCCTCCACCACGTCCTCGGGGCCGGGCGCGTGGTCGGTCCAGGAGTCCTGGGGGCGGTACCCCAGCTCCAGGGTCGTGTTGGTCATGGACCAGCGGCGGTTGGGGTTGTCGGAGATCGCGTAGTACAGACCGAAGGTCACCTCGGCCTCGATCGCCCGGCGCACCACCTGCTCGCAATCGCCGGGGCTCAGCCACATGGCGTGCAGGATGTCCTCGTCCGCGCTGAACGGGTCCTCGCTCATCCACCCGATGCGCAGCGCGATGAAGTCCAGCCCGTGCTCGTCGTGGTAGAAGCGCCCCAGGGCCTCGCCGAAGATCTTGGAGACCCCGTAGAGGGAGTCGCCGCGGGGGAGCTGATCGGGGTACACCGGCCACTGCTCATGCCGGTCGTACATGCCCATCGCGTGGTTGGAGGAGGCGAAGACGACTCGCCTCACGCCGGACTCCCGCGCGGCCTCGAGCACATTGCGCAGGCCGATGATGTTGGCCTCCAGCACGGAGTCCCAGTCCGATTCGGGGGAGGCGGAGCCGGCCATGTGCACCACGGTGTCCACGCCGTCCATCAGGCCCAGCACCTCGTCGTAGTTGCCGAGGTCCGCGCGTTGGAGCACTTTCTCCTGCTCCTCGTTCTTGGGGGTGCGACCGTGCTGGACGATGTCGTAGTCACCGGCCAGCACCTCGGACAGGTGCAAACCGATCCCGCCGGTGGCGCCGGTGATGAGGACTCGCTTCTTCGTCGACGTGTTCATGGCCCCATTATGGGTGGCGGCGGCACCGCGGGGCCCGTCGGTCCCCACACATCTGTTCGGTCGGGGCCGGGACTGCAGGGCGGACGTGGTGCGCAGGCGCGGGGCAGCGGTGCTCTACTGCGCACGAACGCCCGGCAACGACCGGGCGGTCGTGCACGCGGCAGCAGTGCCGTAGCAGCCGTGCCGCGGCAGCCGTGCCGCAACAGTTGTGCCGCAGCAGCTGGCCGCGGGAGCTCGGTCCTGTCGGACGGCCGCGGAAGCTCAGTCCTACCAGACGGCCGCGGCGTCGGCCCGATCGTGCTTCGGTCTCAGTCCCCGTCGGACGACCCGGGCAGAGGGAGCCTCGCTGTGCCCTTCCACGATCGCCACGCCCAGATCGTCATCACGATCACCACGACCCAGGCGATGGCGACCACCGCCCCCATCGCGACGGTGGGCTGGCCCAGGAACGCGCCGATCGCCACCAGGGACACCTGGCCCGGGATCGACGCGACCAGGGAGGCGACCGCGAACACCTGGAACGGCACGCCCAGGGCCCCGGCCGCGTAGTTGATCGGCCAGTACGGCATGCCCGGCAGCACGCGCAGCGTGAACACGGCCTCGAAGCCGGCGTCCTCCAGCCGCTCCTCGAGGGTCTTGCGGCGGGATCCCAGCAGCTGCAGTACGGTCTCCCTGCCCAAACCGCGTGCGATCGCATAGCCGGCGAGGCTTCCCAGCATCGCTCCGATCACCGAGAGCACGCTGCCGATCGTCACCCCGAACAGCAGGCCTCCGGCCAGTGCCATGACGGTCACCGGGATTGGGGTGAGGGCCACCCCCGCGTAGACCAGGATGAACACGGCCCAGCTCCAGAAGCCGAAGTCGTCGATCCGGTCGCGCAGAGCGTCCATGCCCGGCAGGCGCACGGTCAGTGCCAGCCAGATCATCACCAGTGCGACGATCACCAGGCCGATGGTCCGGATGACGGGGAAGCCGTCGTCGGTGCGCGAGGAGTCAGGGGGGTGGGACACCGCGCAAGGATAGTCGGCGCTCCGGAGCGCTGCGCCATGCCCATGTGAGGGACAGCGGATGACAGCAGGCCACTGCCGGATCGAGGCGGTCATCGGCCCGCCACGATGCCGGGGACCTCGCCGAGCAAAAGATAAACGCCCTGTCACCAGGGCGTTCTCTGGGGTGATCGACGGGATTTGAA
Organism: Brachybacterium sp. p3-SID1565; assembly: GCF_025143785.1. Lineage (NCBI taxonomy): Bacteria > Bacillati > Actinomycetota > Actinomycetes > Micrococcales > Dermabacteraceae > Brachybacterium > Brachybacterium sp. p3-SID1565. The sequence goes on along the minus strand of NZ_JAMBDS010000003.1, from coordinate 91,430 downwards.
CCCGCGACCGCCTGGACCACAACCAGGAGCTCTACCAACTGAGCTACGACCACCATGTGCAGTCATCGACCGCAACGAGAGACAAGCATACCGTCTCTGCGGGTCTGGATCAGGCCTGGTGGGCCACCTGTTCGTGTGAGACGCGTTGCATCGACGGGACGATGCTGACCAAGGGGTTCGGAGCCGCAGCCCACGCGGTGAGAGCCGATCAGGAGCGGGTGTCGGGCCGGTGATGGGGATCAGTCTCCTCGGCGCTCCCGTCGAAGCTGATCACCAGGAAACTGAGGGCGGTCACCAGGAACGGCAGGCCTGCGTTGTTGCCACCGATCATCATGCCCACGCCCACCATGCCGAACACCGCAGCGATCAGCGCATACGGGTTGGACAGCAGCGAGGCGGGACCGTGTCCAGACCGATCGGGCCGGCCGTCGGAGTCGTCGTGCAGGGGTGCCATGTTCATGGCCTCCACGCTAGGAGCAGCTGCGGCACTGACCCACCCCTCCGGGGTCGCGACCTGACCCGTCCAAGGGACTGGATGCCTCCGACGATCGTCGGAGCGTCCTCGATCCGCGGGATGTGCCGGCTGCCCATCGCGGCCGGGTGACGGTCGCGGCCCGACGACCGCCAGGACTGATCCGCCGGCACTCAGCGGTGGGAGGGTTGCCAGAGGACCTGCCGCGGCGCAGAGTGGGACGCATGATCGTCGCTTTCTCCGTCCAGCCCACCGGTGAGCCCTCCGACCCGACCCTGCGTCGGGCCCTGCAGGAGGGATCCGACAGCGCCAGTGTGCACGACGCGGTCGCTGCCGCCGTGCGGATCGTGCGGGACTCGGGGCTGCCCCATCGCACCAGCTCGATGTTCACCGAGATCGAGGGCGAGTGGGACGAGGTGATGGACGTCGTGCGCCGCGCCACCGACGCGGCAGGGCGCTACGGCTCCCGCGTGTCCCTGGTGCTGAAGGCCGACATCCGGCCCGGCCGCACCGGTGAGCTCGACGGGAAGATCGAGCGGATGGAGCGGGCACTGGGCCCGCACCGGTGAGCTCGACGGGAAGATCGAGCGGATGGAGCGGGCACTGGGCCGCAACTGATCCGCGCCGGGATCAGGCCCTGCTGGAGTCCAGCATCCCCTCGCGCAGCGCAGCGGCCATCGTGGGCGTTACGGGCAGGCGCGGGATGATCGTGGCCTGGAAGGCGTGGTACACGTCCGGCTTGCCCGGCCAGGTCACGCCCTGCGGCTCGTTGTCCGCATCGAGCTCGTGGAACCAGGAGCCCCCGTCCGCATCGAGCAGGTAGGTGGAGATGTACTCCCACCACTGCTCGTAGCGCTCGGCCCACACCCGCTCCCCGGTCACCCGGTACATCACCGCTGCAGCACCCACGGCCTCGGCCGCCACCCAGTGCATACGCTCGCGCGCCATTGGGGTGCCGTCCCAATCCACGGTGTACACGAACCCGGGCGCACCGTCCGTGCCGAAGCTGTCGGCGGACTTCTCCATCAGTGCCGTGGCCGCCTCCAGCATCCACTCCGGGGCGGAGCCGTCGGCCGCCAGCAGGGCGGCGCGGGCGTGCAGCACCAGGCGAGCCCACTCGATCCAGTGGCCCACGGTGGCGCCGTAGGGACGGAACGGGTGGTTGGGCTCCTCGCGGTTGTAGTCCAGCAGCGGGTTCCAGTCCACGTCGAAGTGCTCGGGAAGCGCCCAGTCGTTGCCGCGGGCGAACTCGTCGATCGCGCGGGTCATGATGCCCACGGCCCGGTCCAGCCAGCGGCGCTCGCCGGTGACGTCGGCCGCGGACAGCAGCGCCTCGACGGTGTGCATGTTGGCGTTGATGCCGCGGTAGGCCTCGCACTCGGTGAAAGTGCGGTCGAAGGTGTCCACACTCATCCCGGCGGAGTGGTCGAAGAACTTCTGATCCAGCACCTCGAGCGCCGCGTCCAGCAGGCCCCGGGCGCCGGGCCGGCCTGCCGCGGTGGCGGAGGCCGCCGCGAGCACCACGAAGGCGTGGGCGTAGGCCTGCTTCGAGTCGTCCACGGGCCGACCGTCGGCCACGGAGGCGAACCAGCCGCCGTGCTCGGCGTCGCGGAACACGCCGCGTAGCGAGGCCACGCCGTGGTCGGCGAACCGTCCGAACTCGGGGCGGCCCATCATGTGGCCGAGCGCGAAGCAGTGGGTCATGCGGCAGGTGATCCACAGCTCGGAGGGGCGGGTGAGATCCGCCTCGCCGTTCTCGTCCAGCCAGGCGAAGCCGCCGTCCTCACGTGCTGAGTCGGTCGCGAACACCAGCAGGTCGTCGCCCTCGCCCTCGAGCCACGTGCGGTGCGCGGGCACGTCCAGCCACGGAGTGCGCGCGCCGGTGGCACCCTCCGCGGTGGATCCGGCAGGGCCTTCGGTTGCGGGGGAGTCGATGGTCACGGTGGTGTCCTCAGCGGTCGTAGCGTTCTCGGTGGTTGCGGCGTCCCCTGTGGTGGCAGCTGCGGGGGCGCCAACGGCAGGCAGTTCGAAGGACTTCGCCGCGGCCTGCACCTCGGCGGTAGTGGGGCCGGGCTCGGCCACCAGCAGCACCTGCCGGTAGTACTTCAGCTCCTGGATCGACTCGCGGATGTCCGCCAGTGCACGATGGCCGCCGTTCTTGCGGGGCATGTTGTAGTACACGCGGGGGAACCAGCGCTTGGCCAGCTCCTTGAGGCTGGACACGTCGATGGTGCGGTAGGAGAGATGCCCGGCGAACTTCGGCACGTCGCGGTCCAGGAACACGCGGTCGGTGCCCACGCTGTTGCCGGCCAGGGGCGCCTTGCCCGGCTCCGGGCAGTGCCGACGCACGTAGTCCAGACACGCCTGCTCCGCCTGGGCCAGGGTCATCCCGCCGTCGAGCTCCTCCAGCAGCCCCGAGGTGGTGTGCATGGTGCGCACGAAGGGGTCCATCTGTGTGAGCGCCTCCGCCGGAGGCTTGATCACGACGTCGACGCCGTCCCCGAGGATGTTCAGATCGGCGTCGGTCACGAGGACGGCGATCTCGACCAGCGCATCTCGCTGCTTGTCGAGGCCGGTCATCTCGCAGTCGACCCAGATGATGCGGTCCTGATTGCTGCGCGTAGGAGAAGAGCTCACGGGAAGAGACTACGGGGTGACCCTCCAGTAGGCTCACCCGGGTCCCCGACGTGGTGAAGGAGCCGACGTGAACCTGTTCTTCCGCCTGCTGGTGCTGATGGTGCGCGTGAGGTTCCGACGCCGCCTGTCCATCTGGGACACGGCCCGCACCCCGTTCCGGGTGAACCCGCTGGACCTGGACGTGCTGATGCACATGAACAACGGGCGCTACCTGTCGATCCTGGACCTGGGGCGGATGGACCTGATGCTCCGCTCGGGCTTCTGGAAGGTCACCCAGGAGCGGGGCTGGTACCCGGTGGTCGCCGGTCAGGGCATCACCTACCGCAAGTCCCTGCGGCTGTGGGAGAAGTTCGAGGTGCGCACCCGGGTGATGGGCATCGACGAGGCCTGGGTGTACATGGAGCAGAGCTTCCACCGCGGCGAGGTGCTGATCGCCGATGCGGTCGTGCGCGCCCGCTTCCTGAAGAAGACCGGCGGTTCCGTCACCAGCGCCGAGCTGATCGAGGCGGTGGGCGGCGTGCCCGCTGACCGAGAGGTGCCAGCGTGGGTGCAGGACTGGACGCAGGAATCCGCGCGGCACGCCCGCAACCGGTGAGGCACGATGCCGAGTCCGCACGGCGCCGACTCGGCGCGGCCCTGGAGATCCTGGCGGTGGTCGCGCTACCGCACCCGCGCCGCCCTTGGCTCCCGGCCCTGGGGATCCTTGCGATGGGTGTCGTCTTCGCAACCATCCGTGCGCGCTCCGGCACGCTGCACGTGCCACCGGCGCTGCATCTCGGCTTCTACTGTCTGTTTGCGTGACCGAGTGTCCGATACGGAGATGTCCGCGTCAGAGGGCCTCTCGGTGCAGCAGTAAACGGTCAGAGCAGACCAACGAGGTACCCCGCTACTTCCATGACCAGCGTGACCATGGACCAGAGCATCGCGATCAAGAAGACGATGAGCCCAGACCATCGGGCGATCGGCGACCATCGTCTGGCTGCCGGGGTCACAGGGGGAGGGGTCTGATCAGCGGCGGGGAAGATCCGAAGCATCAGCCTTCTGGCGACGAGGACTTCCTGCGCCTTTTCCTCCAGGGTCGCTCCCGCCAGTAGGAAGGCGAACAACCCACTGAACATCGCCCACGAGCGCAGTTCGCAGGCGACCGCGTCGACGTCAGAATCACCGTGAAGGCGAAGTGCCAGGGCAGTGACAAGCAGGCAGACCCCAATCACTGTCAGCGCGAGCGCTACCCAGGGGTGGCGGTACCAATGGATTCGAGCCTGTGAATGTCCTGACTCGCTGGGCGTAGTGATGCCGGTCCCCCCTCGTATGGCTCAGAGCGCCCCCAGCAGGACTCGAACCTGCAACCCACGGATTAGAAGGCCGTTGCTCTATCCATTGAGCTATGGAGGCTGGCGTCGGACTGGGCCGACGTGCCGGGTGGAACCGGCGCCACGATCCTACCGGCCGTCGGGAGGCTCACCCTGGCACCGGGGACAGGTGTGGATCACTCGGGCGGTGCTGCCCTCGATGCTGGGATCGGCCATCTCGCCGCGGCGGATGCGGGTTCCGCAGCGACGGCACGGCTTCCCGGCCCGCCCGTACACCCACAGGTCACCGTCGCGGCCCATCATTCCGCCCGTGGTCACCCTCACTGCGCGGTCCTTGTTGACCACCAGCAGTCGGCGGGAAAGATCCACCAGCGCCCCGGCTTCCCCGCCCGCAGCCAGCCAGCTGCTGACGGGCACGGTGGGGTGGACGCGCTGCAGGAAGCACAGCTCGGAGCGGTAGATGTTGCCCAGCCCCGCCATCACCCGCTGGTCCAGCAGTGCCAGGCCCAGCTCCCGATCCTCCTGTGCTATCAGGTTCGCCACGGCCCGTTCCCGGTGCTGGTCGCCCCAGCGCGGATCCAGCAGGTCCGGACCCAGATGGCCCACCAGCTCGTGCTCGTCGGCCGTGCGCACCAGCCGCACCTGCTTCACGTCGTAGCCGCTCGCCACCACGGTGCGGCCGTCCGGGTGCCGCGCCTGCAGGCGGATCCTCAGGGTGTGCGGGGGACGCGGTCCTGCCGAGGTGTCACCGGAGCGCAGGGCCCTGCCGTCCACGTGCCAGATCCCGTCCATCATCAGATGGTTGTGCAAGGTGAGCGGCGGGCGTGCAGGATCGCCGATACTGCCCTCGGGTGGCAGCAGCCGGATCAGGAGGTGCTTGCCCCGAGGCACCACCTCGCTCACCGACCAGCCGACCAGGTTCGCCGTAGCCGCACCGGGAACACGCAGATCCGCGACGGTGAGCACGGCGCCGGCCAGGGCCTCGTGCAGCACCCGGCACTGCCGATGCACGGTATCGCCCTCAGGCATGCTCGACCTCCCCGCGCCGCCCGCGGAACCGTCGCAGTGCCGGGACCGTTCTCATCAGCGACCCCCGGCCCGCACCCGTACCGACCGCGGGGAGCGGTAGCAGCCGGCCGCCACCAGCGCATCCACCACGGGCGCGTTCTGCTCTGCAGTGATCGGACGCCCGCTGATCCGCTCGATCGCCAGCGCCGGCAGCACCGCATCCTCCGCGACCGAGCGCACCAGCTGCACTGCGACCTCGGAACTCGCTTCTTGCCCCGCCCACCACAGCAGGTGCTTGCCGCCCTTGTCCACGAAGGCGGCCACCTCGCCGTCGCGCAGCACCACGATCGCACCGGCCCGACGAGCCGGGCGCGCGGTCACGCCCTCCGGTGGCTCCACCGGCAGCACGGGCCACGGCAGAGCCGCACCGTACGGGTTCGCGGGATCGGTCGCGGCCAGCACCGCGAACGACGAGCCGGACTGCGTGCCCGTCGCGTTCCCGTGGGAACGTGCCTCCTGCTCGCGGTCACGGTCGCGAAGCAGGTCCACCGCTTCGGTGGGGGCGAACTGCGAGGCGCCCAGCCCGTCGATGAAGTAGCCGCGCCGGCAGGAGCCGTTCTCCTCCAGGGAGGACAGCACTCGGTACACGGCTGCGAACGATCCCGGTATCGCCTCCACGTCCATCGCTCCGCGGGTGACGACCCCGTGCCGGTCCATCAGCAGGGTGGCGATCGCCGCCGCTCGCGCGGAGGCGTCCACCGGCTGCACGCGCACTGCTGACCAGCGGCCCGTGGCCGTTGGCCCCGCTGCCACCTCCAGCTCAGCTGGCGTGGTGGCGCCGGTGCGCATCATGGCGGCCGACAGCCGTGCCGCTCCCCGACGGGAGGCGGGACGCGAACGGCCGCCGCGGCGCGCACCGGAGCGGGGGGCCGGGCCGAGGGCGTGGGTGCGCAGCACGGCGAAGGAGTCGTTGGTGAGGAGAGTGGCGAACGCCAGGTCCCACAGCGCCGCCGTCAGATCGGCCGGGCCCACGGCGTCACCGTCATCGGCGAGGGCCCGCAGGATCTCCCCGTGTCGCAGCGCACCGGGGGAGGAGCGCAGCAGGTCCAGCACCCGGGCGGCCACCGAGCCCTCCTCCAGCGCTGACGCGGCGTGCTCCACCTCCTGCGCGTCCACGCCGAGCGGCAGGGCGTCGGTCAGGTGCAGACGGATCCAGCCGTCGTCGGCACCCAGACGGCCGTGCCCTGTCCAGGTGAGCTCCCCGGCCGCGAACAGGCCATCGAGCGTGGAGGCTGCGTAATCCGGCAGCCGGGCGGGCAGCACCTGGGCCTCCCAGGTGGACAGCGGCAGCGACACCCCGGTGAGCTGATCGATCACCGACAGCACTCCGTCCGCGCCGGACCACGCGGCACGGTCCCGCCGGCCGGCATCCCGCCGCTGCGCCAAGTGCTGCCAGTCGGCCAGGAACCGGCCGTACGCCTCCGGCCCCACCGGTTCGATCTGCCGGCGTGAGGCGGCGAGACTGGCCCGACGGATGCGTCGCAGCACGTCCGCGTCCACCCATTCCGTGCCCTCGCGACCCGGGGTGAACTCCCCCTGGTTCAGCACCCGCTTTGCGGTCAGGGCCTCCAGAGCGGAGCGGGCCACTCCGGGAGCCAGTCCCCATGCCTGGACCACGGCGCCCACATCGAAGGGGCCCCGGGACCGGGCCCAGCGCGAGACCAGCTCCTCGACCGGATGATCGACCGGAGCCAGGTGCACCTCGGCCACGCCGGCCGGGAGAGCCGCACCGAGAGCATCGCGCAGCAGGCCGGCATCCTCCGCAGCGGCGAAGCGAGCAGTCCCCGCGATGCGCACCTCGATCGCCCGCCGGGATTCCACCAGCTGGGCGATCGCAGCACCGGTGTCCACGCCGTCCGCGCCGCGCTGGGCGATCTCCTCAGCGGTGAGCGGACCCAGGCGTCGCAGAGCATCGGCGAGATCCTCCGCGCCCCGCAGCGCGCGCTCCTCCGTGAGGCCCTGCAGGCGCCGGGTGACCTCGTCAATCACGCCCGCATCCAGCAGCTCGCGCAGGCTCACGGTGCCCAGCAGCTCCGCCAGCAGCGACTGGTCCAGCGTCAGAGCCACCGTGCGGCGCTCCGCCAGCGGGGCGTCGGTGTCGTAGATGAACTGGGCCAGGTACCCGAACAGCAGGGAACGCGCAAAGGGGGAGGGGGCGGTGGTCTCCACCTCCTGCACCTGTACGCGGCGAGAGGCCACCTGCCCCATCAGCTCCACCAGGGAAGGCAGGTCGTACACGTCCTGCAAGCACTCCCGTGCCGCCTCCAGCATGATCGGGAACTGCGGGTGGGGCCGAGCCACATCCAGCAGATGCGCGGCGCGCTGGCGCTGCTGCCACAGCGGTGCCCGGGAGCGGGGATCCCGCCGGGGCAGCAGCAGGGCGCGGGCTGCGCACTCCCGGAAGCGTGAGGCGAACAGCGCTGAGCTGCCCACCAGACGCCGCACCTCCTCGTCGATCTCCTCAGGCGTGAACACGAACAGATCCGCCCCCGGCGGCTCCTCCCCGTGGGGGATGCGCAGCACGATCCCGTCATCGGCCGCCATCACCTGGCCCTCCAGGCCGTACCGCTCCTCGACGCGGGCCCCGACGGCCAGGGCCCAGGGCGCGTTGATCCGCTGCCCGAGCGCGCTGTGCAGCACGACGCGCCAGTCGCCGAGCTCGTCCAGGAACCTCTCGACCACCAGGTGCTGGGGGCCGGGCACGGACCCCGTCGCCTCCCGCTGCTCGGCCAGATGCTCGATCACGGTGCCGGAGGCGTTCTCGTCCAGGCCCAGCGAAGCGAGGCGCTCGCGGGCCGCCGGCTCCTCGAGCCGAGAGATCTCGGACTGGAAACCCGCGATCGCCCGCCCCAGTGAGGGGGCCCTGCCCACCCCGTCGCCGTGCCAGAAGGGGATCCGCCCGGACAGCCCGAAGGCGGGGGAGACGCTCACCCGGTCGTGGGTGATCTCCTCGATCCGCCAGGACGAGGTGCCCAGGGTGATCACGTCCCCGCGCCGCGACTCGTACACCATCTCCTCATCCAGCTCGCCCACCCTCCGGGCCTGGGAGTCGTCGTCCCCGGCCACGATGTACACCGGGAACAGGCCGCGGTCAGGAATGGTGCCGCCACTGGTGACCACCAGGCGCTGCGCGCCTGGCCGCGCGCTGAGGGTGCCCTGCTCGTGGTCGTAAACCAGGCGGGCGCGCAGCTCGCTGAACGCGGTGGAGGGGTAGCGGCCAGCCAGCAGGTCGATGGTCTGGTCGAACGCGGAGCGAGGCAGAGCGGCGTACGGATGAGCGGTGCGCACCAGCTCGAACCACTCCTCGACGTCCAGGTCGTTCTCGACAGCGGCGGAGACGGTGTGCTGGGCGAGCACGTCCAGGGCGTTGCGCGGCACTGTGAGCGGCTCGATCCTGCCCGCGACCGCTTCGCCGACGGTGACCGCGGCACGCACCACGTCCGCTGCGTGCAGGGGGTGGACGATGCCGTGGGAGACGGCGCCCACGTCGTGCCCGGCCCGGCCGATGCGCTGCAGGGTGGAGGACACCGAGAACGGGGTCTCCACCTGGATCACCAGATCCACCGCGCCCATGTCGATCCCCAGCTCGAGGGAACTGGTGGCCACCACGCAGCGCAAGGCACCGGCCTTCAGCTGCTCCTCGATCTGCTTGCGGTGCTCCTTGGACATGGAGCCGTGATGGGCGCGGGCCACGTCGTCGACATCTGCGCCTGCGCGCCTGCGGTGCAGCAGGTTCAGCTTGCTGGTGAGCCGTTCGGCCTGGCGGCGGGAGTTGGTGAACACGATGGTGGAGCGGTGGGCGAGCACCTCGTCCAGCACCGCGCGTTCCACGTGCGGCCAGATCGTGCCGGCCACGTCGTCCTCATCGGCGGCGTCGGCCGGGGGCTCGATCGCCGAGAGATCCGGCACCGGCAGCCGCACCGACAGGTCCCACTCCTTCCGGGAGGGCGGCCGCACCACGCTCATCTCCTGCGCGCGACCGTTCCCGGCCAGGAAGGCCGCCACCTCGTCGGCCGGCTCCACCGTGGCCGACAGGCCGATGCGCTGGATCGCGTGCGCGGCGAGCGCATCCAGGCGCGCCAGCGACAGGGCCAGGTGCACGCCGCGCTTGGTGCCGGCCACGGCGTGCACCTCGTCCACGATCACCGTGCGCACCGAGCGCAGCTGCTCGCGGGCGGCGGAGGACAGCATCAGGAACAGCGATTCCGGGGTGGTGATCAGAACGTCCGGCGGATGTGCGATCAGGCGCCTGCGCTCGGCGGGCGGGGTGTCCCCGGTGCGCACCCCCACCTCGATCGATCGGTGCGCATGGCCCAGCAGCTGCGCTGCCCGCATCGTTCCCACCAGGGGAGAGGTGAGGTTGCGCTCCACGTCCACCCCGAGGGCCTTCAGCGGGGAGACGTACAGGACGCTGGTGCCCGACGGCTCCTGGGCGTCCTCCTCAGGTCCGAAGGCCAGCCGGTCGATCGCAGTGAGGAACGCGGCGAGGGTCTTCCCGGACCCGGTGGGCGCCACCACCAGGGTGTCCTGCCCCGCGGCCACCGAGCGCCAGGCCCCCTCCTGCGCCGGCGTGGGCGCGCCGAACGCCTCGCGGAACCAGTGGGCAGTGGGCGCGCTGAACAGGTCCAGCGCACTGGTCGCCGTACCCGTTGCTGCGGTGCCGTCCCGGTCCTGTCGTGCCACCGCCCCATTGTGGACCGTGGGTGGGACACTCGCAGCACGACGGCGAGCGGGGGGCAGCATGCGGAACCAGGATCGGACACCGGATCGGATCGCGGTGGGCCCTGGATCGGGCGGTGCGGCAGCCCCCGATCCCGCACCGGGACTGGGACGATCTGGACCTCTCCACCTGAACGCGTGATCGGAGGGTGCAGCGGCCCCTCACCACACCTCGAACGATCGTGGCAGGATGGAAGGGCACCGGACCCCCTCGGGTTCGGAACGACCAACAGAGAGGATGGACGACATGGCGGAGTACACGCTTCCGGATCTCGACTACGACTACGGGGCCCTGGCCCCTTCCATCTCCGGCCAGATCATGGAGCTTCACCACTCCAAGCATCACGCCACCTACGTCAAGGGCGCCAACACCGCCCTGGAGAAGCTGGCCGCGGCGCGTGAGTCCGGCGAGTTCGGCAACGTCAACCAGCTCTCGAAGGATCTCGCCTTCAACCTGGGCGGCCACACCAACCACTCGATCTTCTGGAAGAACCTCTCCCCGGAGGGCGGCGACAAGCCCACCGGTGAGCTCGCTTCCGCAATCGACGAGTACTTCGGCTCCTTCGACGCCTTCCGCAAGCACTTCACCGCCGCTGCTCTGGGCATCCAGGGCTCCGGCTGGGCGGTCCTGGCGTACGAGCCGGCCGGCGGCAACCTGGTCATCGAGCAGTTCTACGACCAGCAGAACGGTGTCCCGGTGGCCACGATCCCGCTGTTCCAGCTGGACATGTGGGAGCACGCCTTCTACCTCGACTACCAGAACGTGAAGGCGGACTACGTCGAGGCGATCTGGAACATTGTGAACTGGGCTGACGTCCAGGCGCGCTTCGAGAACGCCCGCACCAACGCCTCGGGCCTGGTGGTCCCCCAGGCCTGATCGCGTCGCGGCCCCGGCCGCGCACCGATCCACGACCGACGGCCGGTCCCCTCTGCGGGGCCGGCCGTCGTCGTGGGCGACGAAGTTCCTCCCCAGAGTCCGTTCGTCCCCAATCCCCGTGACCCGGTGGTCCCCCGTCGCTGCGCTCGCCACGCTGAGGTGGTCGGCACGGAGTCGACGACGGGGACGGCCCCCGCACCGAGGAAGGACACCACCATGAAAGAGATCCGCAGCACCGTCGTGGGCAACGCCACCGACAACCCCCGTGAGAAGCAGTTCCCCAACGGCGACATCAGCGCCATGGTGCGCATCGCGGTGAACTCCCGCTACTTCGATTCGAGCATCAACGACTACAGCGACCGCAAGACCGAGTTCGTCAACGTCTACGCACGGCGCCAGCTGGCCCGCAACGTGATCGCCTCGGTGAAGAAGGGGCAGCCGCTGGTGGCCACGGGCCGCCTGGGCACCTCCGAGTGGACCGGGGACGACGGTAGGACGTACCACTCGCTCACGCTGACCGCCGAGACCATCGGCCACGACCTCACCTTCGGGACCGCCGAGTTCACCAAGCCGCCCCGAGTGGCGGACATCCCGGACGTCGATCACGACACCGGCGAGATCAAGGACGATGCCCCCGCGGGGGGATCGGAGGGGCTGGGCTACGGCGGTGCCGAGGGCCTGGTCGACCAGGACACGGCCGCTGACGACTCGCTGGTGGCCTCGCACTGAGTGCGGGCCCGGCTGCGCAGCTCCCGGGCTGCCGGTGCACCGGCGCTCGGGAGTCGCAGCACGTCCGCTCCGTTCAGGAGGCGGGCTGCAGGCTCTCCAGCAGTGCAGCGGTCAGATCAGGGAGGAGTGCGGCCCCCAGGGTGTACTGCTGGTCCCCGTCACGCTGCAGGGCCGACCACGTGGTGCCGTCCTCGAGCGCGCCGACCACGATGCGCAGTGGTCCCGTACTGCCGGCCCCATGATCACTCACCGCCCCGGGGGTGGCTGCGCTGGGGCCGTCGTCCTCGCGCACGGACCACTGCTCGGGAGCGAGGTCGCAGGCGAGTACTCCGCCGGCGGCCATCACCGGCCACTCGACGTGGGCCAGGGCGCGAAGCGGGTCGGCACTGTCCGCATCAGCAGTCTCGTCGAGCTCGATGGAGATCAGCTGCAGTTCGTCGCCGGCCATCACTGCCGCCGACTCCTCTCCCAGCAGAGCCGCGAGCCCCGGCTGCTGCGTGAGGAGCTGGGCACCGTTGGCCAGCGCGAACCAGCGCGGTGCGGCGAGCGGCTCGCCTTCGACATGCCGGGCGATCTCCAGCACTGCCGCGGCGAGGGCAGCCGTGGGCGCATCAAGGGGGTCAGGGCTCGGATTCGTCATCAGATCGAGAGGTTCCCTTACAGGTTCGCCTGAGAGAATGGACGGGCCACCGCCGTCAGCGGGGGCACCACACTGTACCCGGACCCCCACCGCGCCTGTCGCGGCCGCGGGCCCGAGATCAACACGAGGTCATCTGTGAGCTTCTCCGTCCCCTTCGGTGACACCCCTTCCCCGCGTCCGCGTCCGGCTGCTCGAGAAGGCGGCTCCCGGCCGAAGCTGAACCCGCTGAGCATCACGGCGATCGTGCTGGGTGCCCTGCTGGTGGCGCTGATCATCGCCTCCGAGGTGTGGACCACCTATCTGTGGTTCGACCAGCTGGGGCGCTCCGACGTGCTGTTCACCCGGTGGATCACCGAGGCGATCCTGTTCGTGATCGGCTTCGTGCTGTTCGCGGTGCCGCTGTACCTGAGCCTTCGCATCGCCTACACCAAGCGCCCCGTGTACCCGCCGGTCACCCGGGAGCAGGAGGCCCTGGAGCAGTTCCGCTCCGCCGTGGACCCGCTCCGCCGCGGCCTGACCATCGTCGGCCCCCTGGTCATCGGTGCCTTCGGCGGGCTCGCCGCCTCGCGCCGCTGGCAGGACGTCCAGCTGTTCCTGCACCCCCAGCCCTTCGGCGAGACCGATCCGGTGTTCGGCAACGACATCTCCTTCTACGTGTTCACCCTGCCCCTGATCGACCTGATCATCGCCTTCGGCCAGTTCGTCTGCCTGGTCGCCATCGTCGGTGCGGTGGTGGGGCACTTCCTGTACGGGGGTGTCGCCTGGGGGCAGGAGAGCGGTCTCGAGGTCACCAAGGCGGCCCGCCGCCACCTCGGCGTGCTGGCCACCGTCTACGTGCTGCTGCTGGGGCTCGGCCACTGGTTCCACCGTTATGACCTGCTGGTGACCCCGCACGGCCGCTTCGACGGTGCCTCGTACACCGACGTCAATGCGATCCTGCCCGCGCAGACCATCCTGGCGATCGCCGCGATCATCGTCGCGTTCCTGTTCATCGTGTGGATCGTGCGCGCGGACTGGCGGATCCCCGCCATCGGCGCCGGCCTGATGGTGCTGTCCACCCTGGTGGTGGGCAACCTCTACCCCTGGGCGATCCAGCAGTTCCAGGTCAACCCCAATGAGCGTGCCCTCGAGCAGCCCTACATCCAGCGCAGCATCGACGCCACCCGTGCCGCGTTCGCCATCGACGGCGTTCGCGAGGTCTCCTACGCAGCCAGCACCGATGCCGCTCCGGGAGCCCTGCGCGAAGACGCCGAGACCACCGCGCAGATCCGCCTGATGGACCCCAACATCGTCTCCAAGACCTTCGAGCAGCGCGAGGCCAACCGTCGCTACTGGGGCTTCGACGAGGTGCTCAGCGTGGACCGCTACGAGATCGACGGCGCCCTGCAGGACACCGTGATCGGCGTGCGCGAGCTGCGCCCGGACCAGTTCGAGCTGGACAGCCGCTCCTGGGTGGACCAGCACATCATCTACACCCATGGCTACGGCACCGCCGCCGCCTACGGCAACCGCCGCAACGCCGACGGTGAGCCCAGCTTCCTGCAGTCCGGCGTCCCCGGCGACGGGTCCCTGGGAGAGTACGAGGAGCGGGTGTACTTCGGCCGCCACTCCCCGGACTACTCCATCGTCGGCGCCCCCGAGGGTACCGAACCCGAGGAGTTCGACTACCAGCTCGGAACCGGGGAAGAGGACGGCGGCACCCAGGTGAACAACACCTACCAGGGTGATGGCGGCCCGTCGGTGGGCACCTTCTTCAACCGCCTCCTGTACGCCATCAAGTTCCGCGACCCCAACATCGTCATCTCCGACTACGTCAACCCCGAGTCGCAGATCCTCTACGACCGCGACCCGCAGCAGCGGGTGCGGGAGGTGGCACCGTTCCTGTCGCTGGACTCGCAGATGTACCCGGCGGTCGTCGACGGTGAGCTGGTGTGGGTGGTCGACGGCTACACCACCACCACCCACTACCCGTACTCCCGCAGCGTCAATCTGGACGACGCCATCAACGACTCCCAGACCACACCGGGGGAGACTGCGGGCAATCGGGTGCGGCAGGCCAACTACATGCGCAACGGCGTCAAGGCCACCGTCTCCGCCTTCGACGGATCTGTGAAGCTGTACGCGTGGGACACGGAGGATCCGATCCTCAAGGCGTGGGGCGAGGTGTTCCCCGAGGCCCTGCAGCCCGCCACGGAGATCAGCGGCGAGCTGATGAGCCACCTGCGCTACCCCGCGGACTACTTCAAGGCGCAGCGCGAACTGCTGGCCACGTACCACGTCACCGATGCGGATGACTTCTTCGGTCAGCAGGACTTCTGGCAGATCCCCCCGGATCCCACCCAGCCGGCCCCCCAGAACCCGGATGGATCCGCCGGTCAGCAGGCGCCGCAGCCGCCCATGTACCTCACCATGCAGGTGCCCGGGATGGATGATCCGCGCTTCACGCTGTCCTCCAGCTACATCCCGGCCCAGGGGCAGAACGTGCTCACCGGGTTCCTGGCCGTGGACTCCGAGACGGGCAGCCTGGAGGGCAACCCAGCGGAGACCTTCGGTGACATGACGCTGCTGGTGCTGCCGGCCACCAACCCGGTCAACGGACCCGGTCAGGTGCAGGCCACCTTCAACGCCGAGCCGAATGTGTCCCAGGCGCTGAACCTGCTGAAGTCCGGCAACTCCGAGGTCATCAACGGCAACCTGCTCACGCTCCCGGTGGGCGGCGGCCTGCTGTACGTGCAGCCGGTGTTCCTGCAGTCCTCCGCCTCCGGTGGCGGCACCCAGTACCCGCTGCTGCAGATGGTGCTGGTCTCCTTCGGCGAGAAGATCGGGTTCGCTCCCACGCTGAACGAGGCGCTGGACCTGGTGTTCGGCGGCGACTCGGGCGCCGACGCCGGTGATGCCGCGGTCACCGATCCGGACGGTGCCAAGGGCACGGCCGACACCGAGACTGGGGAGGGTGCGGTGGAGACCCCGGACGATGCTCCGGCGGAGGAGCCCACCGACGCCCCGACCGACGCGCCGCAGGGGGAGGAGACTGACAGCCCGGCGCCGGCTGCACCTGGCGAGGGCACTCCCCAGGAGCGACTGGACCAGGCCCTGGCCGACATGGACCAGGCGGTCAAGGACTCCGAGGCCGCCCTGGAGGCTGGTGACTGGGCCAAGTACGGCGAGGCCCAGGACCGCGTCGCCGACGCACTCGATCGCGCCATCCAGGCGAACCAGGAGCTCGAGGGCAGTGGCGGCTGAATGCCGGGTCCACCCCGGCGGTGAACGGGGCGTGAACGTGGGCTGTCCCACGTTCATGCCCTCCCGCCTGGACGGGCCGACGCCGCACCCCCTACAGTGGAGGACGTCGCCGCGGGGTGGAGCAGTTCGGTAGCTCGCCGGGCTCATAACCCGGAGGTCATAGGTTCAAATCCTATCCCCGCTACGAGATGAAGGCCCTGATCAGCAGGAATGTTGATCAGGGCCTTCGCTATTCCTCCAGGCCAGTCGTGCTCGCCCGATTCCTCGGCCGTCTGGCAGGATTGCCCCATGACGGCCACCGCACCCGCTGCCCGCGCTCAGCGATCCTTCCTGTTCCTCGGCGACTCCATCACGGACTGCAGCCGCGCCGAGGACCCACAGGGTCTCGGCTACGGCTATGTGCGCCTCATCGCCGAGCACCTCGCCGCTCACGAGCCCACCGCCCGCGTCATCAACCGCGGCATCTCCGGCGACCGGGCTCAGGAGCTGGTGCGTCGCTTCGATCGGGACTGCCTGGAGCTCGAGACCGACGTCATCACCGTCTACATCGGAGTCAACGACACCTGGCACGGCTTCACCCGGGGTGAGACCGTCACCGCGGAGGAGTTCGAGCGCGACTACCGGTACATGCTGGACCAGCTCTCGGCCACCCGGCCCGCTGTGCCCGTGCTGATGGTGGTCCCCTTCGTCACCGACATCGACCAGGAGAAGGCCGGCTTCCATGCCGATCTCGACCAGAAGGTGGCAGTCATCCGCGATCTGGCCCACGAGTTCCGGCACGCAGTGGTGGACCTGGAGCAGGTGATGGAGCGGGCCTGGTCGGTGGGGCACACACCCGCCAGCATCGCCGAGGACGGCGTGCACCCCACGATCGCCGGTCACCGCCTCATCGCCGACGCCTGGCTGGCCGAATTCGCACGGCTCGACGACGCCCGGGACTGACGGGACCGGCTGCTCCCGGCTGCCCGGTCAGCGCAGCGGCCCGGTGACATCCACCGAGATGAACCCCCGCCGGAACGTGCGTGCATCCACCCGCAGCACCCGCCCCGGGTTCACCGGATTCCGCAGCAGTATGTGACCACTGACCGGTTCCGCTCCGATCACCGCGAACACGTGGTTCGGCGGCAGAGGGCCGTGGGCAGTGCGCACCCGGCGGCTCAGCGGATGGGTGGAGGCGAGGATCGCACGGTGCTCGGCCCTCCAGGCCTCGATCTGACCGGCGGTGGGCATCGCCAGCAGCATGCGTCCCCTCTCGCCCAGCAGCAGCTCCAGGCCGAAGCGCCCGAAGCCCCGCTGAAGGAATCGGTAGCCGCCCGCCACCTGCACGGCGATGGCCTTCTCCAGCACCCCTGCCCAGCCGGGGCCTCCGCCGTCCTGCCGGCCGTAGACGAACACGCCTGCTGCGTCTACCGGCATCATCCGATCCACCCGCACGGGATGCCCGGCTCCTGGCAGCCGTACGGTCACCGATCCGTCCTGCTCCCGGGTCATCAGCGCCCGCAGACGCTCCGGAGCCGTCTCGTGCACCGCGAGCATCCCCGCCATCACCCAGCAGTCGCCCAGGCGTCCCTGGCGGGGCCGAGCCGATGGCCGCCAGGGCCCACGGTCCTGCGCGAATCGTACGGCATGCGGACCCGGGGCCAGGCCCTGCGAGGATGTCGTCTCTGAACCCGGCGAGGCCGACGAGGACGAGGTCACCCTGATGCGACCCAGGAGGCCGGCCAAAGCGGTCAGGGACCGTCGCCAGGTGCGCAGGCGCACGCGAGCCCCGCGCTGCCCGTGAGCGGTCGCCTCGGGGACGGGGGTGCTCATCGGGTGTGCGGGGCTCGTCGGGCGTGCGGTATCGGCCGGTGCTCGGTCAGTCCTTCTCGGCCGGGGCGACCTTCTGGCCGATGCGGTCCATCACGTCCGTGAACCACTGCTGGGAGATGTCGAAGGACTTGTGGCCGGCGATGCGGTCGAACTCGATGGCGCGCAGCACGTTCCCCTGCTCCTCGTCGTGGCCGATCACGCCGGAGCCGCCCTCGAGGGAGACCTGCACGGCGAGGTCGGTCATCGACTTGATCAGGCGCAGGTCCTCGGCGTTGGCCTTCGCGGAGCGCGAGAAGTAGCCGGACTTCTGCACCATGACCTTCTCCGCTCCCAGCTTCTCCGCGAACTGCCCCGCGAACCACTGGCCGGGGTTGATCTTGTCGATCTTGACGTGGCCGAAGGGATCCTTCTCCGGCTCCTCGCCGCGGCTCTGCATCTCGGCGATGATCTCGGGGATGCCCGCGCCCTCGGACAGGAAGATGTTCACGCAGCCGGTCTCGTCCATGACCTTCTTCAGGCGCTCGGCCTCGGCGTCGATGTCCAGCTTCATCTCCGGCAGGAACACGGCGTGCACGTCCCAGCGCTCGGCCTTGTGGCCGATCGCGGGCAGCCACTCCTGCTGGGCGTGCCACTGCTGGTAGTACTCGGCGGCCTGTGCGGTGAGGTACCCGCAGGCGCGGCCCATGATCTCGTGGATGATCAGCATGCGCGGGTTCGAGCCGTGCTCGGCGATGATGTTCTGGGCGAACACGCTGGTCTGCTCTGCGGCGGTCTTCGCGCCCAGGGACTGACGGATCGGCACGATGTCGTTGTCGATCGTCTTGGGCAGGCCCACCACATGCAGGTCGTAGTCGTTCTCGTGCAGGTACTTCGCCAGGTCCGCAGCGGTGGTGTTGGTGTCGTCACCACCGATGGTGTGCAGGACGTCGACGCCGTCCTGCTTGAGCCTGTTCGCGGCGACCTCCAGGGCGTTCTCGCCCTCCTTGATCAGGCCGCGCTCGACGAGGTCGGCGGTGTTGGTGAGCTTCACGCGGGAGTTGCCGATGGGTGAGCCGCCGTAGTTGTGCAGCAGGCCGGCCTTGGCACGCACCTCGTCGTCCACCACGATCTTCTCGCCGGACAGCAGGCCCCAGTAGCCGTGCTTGTAGGCGATGATCTCGACGTCGGGCACCAGCTCGTTGTACCGCTCGATGAGACCTCCGACAGCGGAGGAGAGGCAGGGGGCGTAGCCACCGGCGGTGAGCAGAGCGACGCGCTTGACGGTCATGGATGATCAGGTCCCTTCACGGTTCGGGTCAACGACGTCCAGAGTCTACCGATCCGGGTGGGGGACCCTGTTCAGGTGAATCCCTGCGGGAGGGATCAATCGCGCTCGGTGCGTGCGGCGATCGCCTCGAGCACCTCGTCGTGGAGGATCCCGTTGCTGGCCACGGCGCTGCCGCCGAAGGGGCCGTCCTCGCCGTCGATCGAGGTGAAGCGACCTCCGGCCTCGGTGACGATCGGTGCCAGCGCCACCATGTCGTGCAGGTTCAGCTCCGGTTCGCAGGCCACGTCCACCGCACCCTCGGCCACCAGCATGTACGACCAGAAGTCGCCGTAGGCGCGGGTGCGCCAGAACCGCTGCATGAGGTTCAGCATCTGGGGGAGCCGCTCCGCATCGGCCCAGCCGTGCAGGGAGGAGTAGGACAGCGAGGCGTCCTCGATGTCGTCCACCTGGGAGACCTGCAGCTGCGAGGCGGAGCTGATGCGGGTGCCCGTCCAGGCGCCCGCACCCGCGCCGGCCCACCAGCGGCGGGAGAGCGAGGGCGCGGAGACCAGACCGATCACCGGCTGGCCGTCCTCGATCAGGCCGATCAGGGTGGCCCATACCGGCACCCCGCGCACGAAGTTGCGGGTGCCGTCGATCGGATCGATCACCCACTGCCGGGGTGAGGAGCCGGTGGAGCCGAACTCCTCACCGATCACCTGGTCGCGGGAGCGGGAGCGGGAGAGCTGGGAGCGCACCAGCTGCTCGGCGGCGCGGTCGGCGTCGGTGACCTCGGTGAGATCCGGTTTGGTGGTGACCTCCAGGTCCTGTGCCTTGAAGCGGGACATGGTGAGCTGGTCCACGGCATCGGCGAGCACATGGGCCAGACGGAGATCATCGGCATAGCGGCTGGACATGGGTAAAGACTAGGGGCACCCGGTGCCGCTGACCGGGAGCGACGCGGCGGCCCGAGCCCGGACCTCCCCGGGCCCCGTCATCTCCTGCCTGCCTTTCGGCTCAGACGTCCCAGGGGTCGTTGCGGCGCAGGGCCGCAGCCAGGCGGCGGTAGGAGGCCAGGCGGGCCGGCCCCGCTGTGCCGGCCTCTCCCTGCTCCACCAGCTCGTCCAGGGCGCAGTCGGGGGCGTCCTCGAGGTGGGTGCAGCCCCGCGGGCACTGCTCGGCCAGCTCGGCGAGGTCCGCGAAGGCGTCCAGCAGCTCCTCGGGGGCCACGTGGCCCAGGCCGAAGGACCGCACTCCTGGGGTGTCGATCACCCAGCCCGCGGAGTCCGGCAGCTGCATCGCCAGCGCGGAGGAGGAGGTGTGCCTGCCGCGCCCGGTCACCGCATTGACCACCCCGGTGGCGCGCTCGGTGCCGGGCACCAGGGCGTTCAGCAGGGTCGACTTGCCGACGCCGGAGTGCCCGATGAGCACGCTGACGTGACCGGTGAGCCGCTCGCGCAGCTGCTCCAATCCCACGATCCGCCCGTCCTGATCCTGGTGGGTCACCAGGTGCTCGACCCCCAGCGGCGCGTAGGTGTGCAGGAAGTCCTCCGGGTCGCGCAGATCGGCCTTGGTCAGCACCAGCAGGGCGTCGATGCCGGCCACGCAGGCGGCCACCAGGCAACGGTCCACCATGCCCCCGCGGGGTTTGGGATCGGCGAGGGCCGTGACGATCACCATCGTGTCGACGTTGGCGACCAGCGGGCGCTCGGAGGAGTCGTCGTCGTCGGCGCTGCGGCGCAGGAAGGAGGAGCGCTCCTCTATCCGCACGATCCGGGCCAGGGCGCCGTCCGTGCCGCTGGTGTCACCCACCAGCGCCACCACGTCCCCGGGGACGACGGGGGAGCGGCCCAGCTCGCGGGCCCGCATCGCCGTGACGGTGCGCTCCTGGTCGGTGCCGGCGCCCACCACGGTGCGCCAGCGGCCACGGTCCACGGCGACCACGCGCGCCGGGATCGCGTCCTCGTGCGCGGGGCGGTCCTTGGTGCGGGGGCGGCTGCCCCGACGGTTGGGTCGCACCCTGACGTCGGACTCGTCGAGGTCGCGGTAGGAGCGCCTCACCAGGTGCCCCCCGCGGGAGCATCGGTGTGCAGCATCGACAGCCACATGCCCACGAAGTCGGGCAGGGTCTTCTGGGTGGTCTCCACGTTCACCACCCGGACGTCCGGCACCCGCAGTCCGATGATGGCGGCGGCCGTGGCCATGCGGTGGTCCTCGTAGGTCTCGAACACCGTCCCGCGCAAGGGACTGGGGTTGATCTCCAGGCCGTCCTCGAGCTCCACGGTGCGGGCACCCAGCCGGGTCAGCTCCGTGGCCAGTGCCCGCAGCCGGTCGGTCTCGTGACCGCGCAGGTGCCCGATTCCGCGCAGACGGCTCGGGGATTCCGCGAGTGCGGCGAGCGCCGCGATGGTGGGTGCGATCTCGCCGGTGCGGGAGAGGTCCGCGTCGATGCCCATGATGGTGCCGGTGCCGCTCACGCACAGCGAGTCGTCCTCGCGCCACACCTCTGCGCCCATCTGCTCGAGCAGGCCGCGGTAGGCGTCCCCGGGCTGGGTGGTGCGCTCGGGCCAGTCCGCGATCGCGATGGTGCCCTCGGTGACCATGGCGGCGGCCAGGAACGGGCCGGCGTTGGAGAGATCCGGTTCGACCACGATGCTGCCGGGGGCGATCGTTCCCCGGGCCACTCGCCACAGGTGCAGGCCGTCCTCGTCGACCTCGTGGCTGACCTGCACGCCGACGGCCCTGAGGGTCTCCATGGTCATGTCGATGTGGGGCAGCGACGGCAGCGAGGCGCCCCGGTGCACCAGCTCGAGGTCCTGGTCCCCCCGGGCGGCCACCAGCAGGGCATTGGAGACGAACTGGCTGGATTCCGAGGCGTCCACCTCGATGCGGCCGCCGGCCAGGTGCCCCTTCCCGTGCACCGTGAACGGCAGGCGTCCGGCCTCGCCGTGCTCGGTGACCTCCACGCCCTGCGCGCGCAGCACGGCGATCACCGGTGACATGGGCCGCTGCAGGGCGGCGTCGTCCCCGGTGAAGCGCACGTCACCGTGGTGCAGGGCGGCCAGCAGCGGCACGAAGCGCATCACGGTGCCGGCCAGCCCGGCGTGGATCTCGATCGGCTCGGCGGGAGCCTCCGACGGAGGGGGGATCGGGGTGACCTGCAGTTCCCCGTCCTGCACCGAGAGCACGGCCCCCAGGCGCTCCAGCGCATCGCGCATCAGGCGTGTGTCGCGGGAGACTAGCGCTCTGCGCAGCCGCGTGGGCTCATCGGCGATGGCGCCCAGCAGCATCCAGCGTGCGGTCAGCGACTTCGACCCGGGGACCCGTACCAGTGCGTCGACCGGCCCCTGTGCGACAGGAGCCGTCCACAGGACCTCGGACGTCACGCCGTCAGCCCCGCGCGGAGGCCAGCTTCTTCTGCGTGGCGTCCACGCGCTTCTTGGCCCGCTTGCCGACTGCGTCGGCCTTCTTCTCCATCTCGCGCTGCTTGGCCGCGGCGTTCTTCTTGCTGCGCTCGACGAACTTGTTCACCTGGTAGCCCAGCGAGGGACGGCCGTCGTGGTCGACCACGGCCAGCAGCACGCCGCCCAGCAGGCCGGCGTCGGTGAGGATGGACTGGATCTCCTGCATCCGCTCCTCGCCGCTGAGCTCCCAGATGCGCTTGCGGCCGGCCCAGCCCACCGAGGTGGTCAGCAGCAGGGTGGCAGCAGCCAGGCGGGGGCGGCGGTTCGTGGCGTACATGATGCCGGCGCCGGCGGCGATGGCACCGGAGGCACGGATGATGGTGCGGGCGTCCAGGAAGTCCGGGGTGGAGGTCTTCGCCAGGGCGGAGTCGACGGCCTCGAAGGCCTGGGGGTAGACGTCGATCTCACGCTCGGGCTGCGAGGCCGTGCGCACCCCCTCGAGGATGAAGGGAGCAGCGAGCAGGGGGCGGGCGATGCGGCGGACCAGGGCCATGGTGTCCTCACGTTCTCGACGATGGTTGGTGGTGCCGGGCCTGGGCGGTGGTGCCCACCCGAGGTGCCCGGCATGGCGCCCAGCCTACCGTGACTGGCCCCACTGCCAGGTGCAGCATCCTCTTCGGCCGTGGCGGAGCAGTCCCCAGCAGCCGCGGCGGCAGCGCCGGCGGCCGATGGGAACAACCGGAGCACCTGCCGCGTTCATCCGGTGCGGGCCCGAACCGGATCCGCACCGACATGCCGGACGAGCATCGAGAGGAGCGAGCATGGGCGTCGCTGTGCTGGAGCCACCTGGCGTAGGTTGGGACCTGATGACACAGACCGAGCCGACCGACCTGTCGCGGGAGGACTCCGCCCCGCAGGCGGATCTCGCCGCCCCCGTTGCCGCCGAGGACTTCGACTTCGAGGCCGAGGCCCTCTCCCATCTCGACTCTCTCTACGGCGGCGCACTGCGGATGACTCGCAAGCCCGCGGACGCCGAGGACCTGGTGCAGGAGACCTTCATGAAGGCCTTCCGCGCCCGCGAGCGGTTCACCCCGGGCACCAACATGCGTGCGTGGCTGTACCGCATCATGACCAACACCTACATCTCCACCTACCGGCAGAAGCAGCGCCGCCCCAAGGAGTCCTGGACGGACACCGTCGAGGACTGGCAGCTGGCCGAGGTCGAGTCCCACACCAGCAGCGGCCTGCGATCGGCTGAGGCGGAGGCGCTGGACCACCTGCCGGACTCCGCGGTCAAGGACGCGCTGGCGGAGCTGCGCGAGGACTACCGCCTGGCCGTCTACCTGGCCGATGTCGAGGGCTTCGCGTACAAGGAGATCGCCGAGATCATGGACACCCCGATCGGCACGGTGATGTCCCGGCTGCACCGCGGTCGGCGGCAGCTGCGCGAGCTGCTCTCGGACTACGCGCGCCGCAGCGGGTACCTGCGCGGGGACGAGCAGCCGGAGGAGGAGCGATGAACCGCGATCAGAGCCGGCGCGAGCAGCCCGGCGTCAGCAGCGGCGAGGACGGACGCGACCTGCGCTTCGGGCTGGAGGGAGCGATCGACGGCGAGTTGCCCGTCGAGATGGTGGAGCGCATGCTCCTCCACGCCCAGGACTGCCCCGAGTGCGCCGAGGAGCTCGAACGGCTGCGCCGGGTGAAGAACCTGGTGCGCCGCAGCTGTGCGGACCGCGCCCCCAGCTCCCTGCGGGAGCGGATCAGTGTGCAGTACCGCAGCGTGACCGTCTCGCGCACCGGGACCGACGGCACCTCCAGCGTGCGCATCACCTCCACCAGCTCCACCGTTCTGCCGCCGTCCTGACCGCGACCGGTCCGGGCATGAAGAAGGCCTCTTCCCAGGTGGGGAAGAGGCCTTCACTACGCCGTCGTGCTCGGTGGCGTCAGCTGTTGGGGCGCTTGCCGTGATTGGCGCCGTTCTTGCGGCGGGCCTTGCGCTTGCGTCCGCGCTTGCTCATCGCGCTCTCCTTCCTTCGGCCGGACAACCCCGCAATTGTGCCACAGTCACCGGGGTCGCTGCGCCTCGCAACGGCCCGAGCAGGCAGTGATGGAGGTCGGATCGATCACGCCGAGGTGCCCAGCCAGCTGCCGAAGCCGCCGTGCAGCACCAGCCACGCCATCAGCCCGTAGCCCGTCTGACCGGGATGATCACCCGGGGAACGAGCGATGTCCGCGGTCCACTGCTCGTGACCGTCCAGGGCGTTCAGCGTGTCCACGTACGGGATGCGCCGGCGGGAACAGACGTCCTCGTAGGCACCGGAGAGATCGCGCACGCTCGCGGTCAGCTCGGAATCGCGGCTGGGCGGCGGGCCCACTACGAAGGCCGAGAGCCGCTGCCGCTCCAGCCCGTCCAGCACCTTGGCGAGGTTCAGGCGCGAGCGCGCCAGGGAGATTCCTGTGGTGATGTCCGCGCGCCCCATCCCCAGCACCACCCGGTGGTCGATGCTGCCCTCGGCTCGGCCCCGCTCGTCGAGGCGGCGCGCCACCTCCGCATCCCAGCGCTCGGCCAGCTGCGCCGAGGTCTCCTGAGGCAGGGCGGAGGTGAACAGGTCGATGCGGCTGTCGGCACCCTGCTCGTTGGCCACCGCTCGGCCGAGCCAGCCCAGGGCGCGGGCATCACCCGCACCGGCGAGGAGCTCGTCGCCGAGGGCGATGATGCGGATGCGGGGCTCCTGACCGGCATCGGACGGGGTGGACGCTGCTGGCACCTGTACCTCCTGGGGCGGGGACGAAGTCTCCACTGTAGCGACGGACCGCTCAGCGCTCGAAGGCACGGCGCAGGAGGTCCTCCTGCTCGGCCTTGTGGACGCTGGAGGATCCGGCGGCGGGCGAGGCCGAGGCGGGACGCGCCACCACGCGCAGCGTACGGCCCACGGTCACGGCGAAGTTCATCGCCATGTAGAACCAGGCGCCCTGGTTGCGCGGCTCCTCCTGGACCCAGGTGAGCTCGGCGTCGGGGTACGCCTCCAGCACGGAGGAGAGCTGCTCGGCCGGCAGCGGGTACAGCTGCTCCACCCGCACGATGGCGGTGTCCTCGCGCCCTTCCTTCTTCCGCTTGGCGACCAGGTCCCAGTAGACCTTGCCCGAGGTGAGCAGCACGCGCTTCACCTTCGCGGGATCGACCGTGGTGTCCGGCAGCACAGGCTCGAAGGAGCCACTGGTGAAGTCCTCCACCTGGCTGGTGGCGGCCTTGTTGCGCAGCATCGACTTCGGGGTGAACACGATCAGCGGCTTGCGCGGGGTCGCCTTGGCCTGGCGGCGCAGCAGGTGGAAGTAGCTGGCCGGCGTGGACGGCATCGCCACACGCATGTTGTCCTCCGCGCACAGCTGCAGGAAGCGCTCGATGCGGGCGGAGGAGTGGTCCGGTCCCTGCCCCTCGTAGCCGTGGGGGAGCAGCAGCACCACCCCGGAGTTCTGGCCCCACTTCTGCTCGGAGGCGGAGATGAACTCGTCGATGATCGTCTGGGCGCCGTTGACGAAGTCGCCGAACTGCGCCTCCCACAGCACCAGGGAGTCCGGGCTCTCCACCGAGTAGCCGTACTCGAAGCCCAGGGCGGCGAACTCCGAGAGGGAGGAGTCGTACACGTTGAACCGCGCCTGGCCCTCACCGAGGTGGGACAGCGGGGTCCAGGTGTCGCCGTTCTCGTGGTCGATGAACACGCTGTGGCGCTGCACGAAGGTGCCGCGGCGGGAGTCCTGCCCCGCCAGGCGCACTCGGCGCCCCTCCAGCAGCAGGGAGCCGAAGGCCAGCAGCTCGCCGTACGCCCAGTCGATGTCGCCATCGATGGACATCTGCTGGCGCTTGGAGGCCAGGGGCGCCAGCTTCGGGTGCACGGTGAAGGACTCGGGGTAGCCCGTGTGGGCCTCGCCGATCCGTTCCAGCACCGAGGCGTCCACGGCGGTGGAGATCTCGTCCTCGTCGCTGGGGGCGCCGGCCGGTTCCTCCTGCTGGGACTCGGGCAGGTCCAGCCCCCGCACGCTGTCATCGGAGTCATCGACCTTGCTCGGCCGGATCGCGGCGAAGGCCTGGTCCAGGTGCTCCTGGAAGTTGCGCATCACGCCCTGGGTCTCGTCCTCGGTGAGGTCGCCGCGCTCGATCAGCGCCTCCGTGTACAGCTTGCGCACGGTGGGCTGGTTCTTGATCAGCGCGTACATCTGCGGCTGGGTCATCGAGGGGTCATCGCCCTCGTTGTGGCCGCGGCGGCGGTAGCACACCATGTCGATGACCACATCGCGGTGGAACTTCTGGCGGTAGCGGAAGGCGATCTCGGCGACGCGCACGCACGCCTCCGGGTCGTCCCCGTTGACGTGGAAGATCGGCAGCTGCGTGGACTTGGCAACATCCGTGGAGTAGTAGGAGGAGCGCGAGGAGTCCGGCAACGTGGTGAAGCCGATCTGGTTGTTGATGATCACGTGGATGGTGCCGCCGGTGCGGTAGCCGCGCAGCTCTGAGAGGTTGAGGGTCTCGGTGACCACGCCCTGCCCGGCGAAGGCCGCATCGCCATGGATCAGGATCGGCAGCACCGGGAAGTCGTTGCCGCGCTCCAGGCGGTCCTGCTTGGCGCGCACGATGCCCTCGAGCACGGGGTTGACGGCCTCCAGGTGCGAGGGGTTCGCCGCCAGGTACACCTTGGTCGTGGCCCCGTCCCGTGCGGTGAAGGTGCCCTCGGTGCCCAGGTGGTACTTGACGTCGCCCGAACCGAGATTGGTGCCGACGTTGCCCTCGAACTCCTGGAAGATCTGCGAGTAGCTCTTCCCGGCGAGGTTGGAGAGCACGTTGAGACGGCCGCGGTGGGCCATCCCGATGCACACCTCCTCGACGTTGTCGTGGCTGGAGTCGTGCAGGATCGAGTCCAGCATGGGGATCACGGACTCGCCGCCCTCGAGCGAGAACCGCTTCTGGCCCACGAACTTGGTCTGCAGGAACGTCTCGAACGCCTCGGCGGCGTTGAGGCGGTCCATGATGTGGGTGTGCTCCTCCTTGTCGAAGGGGCGGCGCGGGGTCTCGATCTCCCGCTGCAGCCAGTTGCGCTCCTCGGGATCGGTGATGTGCATGTACTCCACGCCGATCGAGCGGCAGTAGGAGTCCCGCAGCACCGCGAGGATCTCGCGCAGGGTCATCGAGTCCTTGCCGCCCAGCCCGCGGGTGGGGAAAGTGCGGTCCAGGTCCCACAGGGTCAGTCCGTAGGTCTCCACGTCCAGATCGGGGTGGTGGCGCACGCGGTACTGGAGCGGGTCGGTGTCGGCCATCAGATGGCCGCGCACCCGGTAGGAGTGGATCAGGTCCATCACCGGGGCCAGGCGCTCGGACTCCGAGTAGCGGAACGGGTTGTCCTCGACCCAGCGGATCGGCTGGTAGGGGATGCGCAGCGCCGCGAACACGCGGTCGTAGAAGGCATCCTTGCCCAGCAGCTTGTCGGCCATCACCTTGAGGAACTCACCGGAGGCAGCGCCCTGGATGATGCGGTGGTCGTAGGTGGAGGTCAGCGTCATCACCTTGGAGACCGCGAGGTCGGCCAGGGTGCTGGCGCTGGCGCCCTGGAACTGGGCGGGGTAGTCCATCGCACCCACACCCACGATCACGCCCTGACCCTTCATCAGGCGGGGGATGGAGTGGACGGTGCCGATGCCACCGGGGTTGGTCAGCGAGACCGTGGTGCCCGAGAAGTCGTCCATCGTGAGCTTGCCCGCGCGGGCCTTCTTCACGACGTCCTCGTAGGCGCGCCAGAAGCCCAGGAAGTCGAAGCGCTGGGCCGCCTTGATGTTGGGCACCACCAGGCCACGGGAGCCGTCGGGGCGCGGCATGTCGATCGCCAGGCCGAAGTTGATGTCCTCGCGCTTCAGCATTACGGGCTTTCCGTCGACGACGTCGAACCCGTTGTTCATGTCCTGGATCTCGGTGATCGCCTCGATCATCGCCCAGCCGATGAGGTGGGTGAAGGACACCTTGCCCTGGCGGTTGCGCTTGAGGTGGTTGTTGATGACGATCCGGTTGTCGAACAGCAGCTTCACCGGCACGTCGCGCACCGAGGTGGCGGTGGGCACGGTGAGGGACTCGTCCATGTTGCGCACCACTGCCGCCGCCGGGCCGCGCAGCTTGACGGGCTCGGGCTCGCGCAGCTCCACAGCGGGGATCTGCGTGGTGGTGGTGGGGATCTTGGCGGGGCGGTCCGAGGTGCTGGAGATCCTGGTGCCGGCAGGAGAGGAGCTCGTGTCCTCGGACTTCTGCTCGGCCTTCTTCTCTGGGGACTTCTTCTCCGGGGCCCTCTTCACGTCAGCCTTCGGGGCCGCCTTCGTCTCGTCGGTCTTCTTCTCGTCGGCCTTCGCGGCGTCGTTCACGGGCTCGGATTCCTTCGCGGGGGTCGAGGAGGGGGAGGGGACGTCGAGGTTCTTCTGCGAGGCGGTGGTCCGGCCGCCGTCGTCGGGGTCGGCACCGTCGGATGTGCTCCCGTCCGAGCGGTCGGTGGGCTGCTCGGCTGTGCCTGCGCCGGCGTCGTCAGCAGGCTGCGGCGGTTCGGTGGCCGCGCTCCCGGCGGCAGGGTGGGAGGCGAAGTACTCCGCCCAGCTCCGGTCCACGCTCGTGGGGTCCTGCTGCCACTGCTCGCGGAGCGCGTCCACGAGCCACTGGTTGGGACCGAACTCCGGGGTGTCCGTGCTCTGTGTCTGCTGTGACACTGGGGGATCGCCAGCCTTCTCACGTTCGAGTGATGTGGATGCGACCAGCGTAACGGAGGCGGTGCCCCCTGGGGGAACCAGCCGCTGCTGCGCGAACGACCTCGGCGCACGGCGGCGGCGGATCGGTGATGTCGCACCGTCAGTATCCCAGGTCCGCCGGGGGTGTGGGTGCAGGGCCTGGCGCGGTGGTGACCGGAGTCGCAGGAGCACCTGCATCGGGCAGGGTGACGCGGATCAGGGAGGAGCGCCCGTGCACCGCCAGCTCGTCCCGCGGATCGTCGATCACCTCGATGCGCCCGCCGTGGAGCCCCACCGCCCAGCGGGCGATCGCCAGGCCCAGTCCGGTGCCCCCGGAGGTATCGGATGCGCCCCCGCGCTGGAACCGCTCGAACACGCGGTCGCGGTCCTCCCGTGCAATGCCCGGGCCCTCGTCGTGCACGTCGATCCGCACACCGCTGCCCGCCTCGTCGCGAGCCGCACTGACGCGGATGCGACCGCCCGGTGGCGAATGCCGGGTGGCGTTGTCCAGCAGGTTCGCGATGGTCTGGTGGAGCCGTGCGGCGTCGGCATGGACGGTGAGTCCGGCCGGCTCCACCTCGATCACCCAGCGCACGTCCTGAGCACCGGGCGCGAGAGCAGCGCTGTCCACCACCTCGTGCAGGAACGGCGTCAGCTCGATCTGCTCGTGCAGCAGCGCGGTGGCACCGGCATCGATGCGCGAGAGGTCCAGCAGGTGGTCCACCAGCTGGGAGAGGCGCTCGGTCTCGGCGAGGGCGACCGACAGCGCGGCGGGATCGGGCTCGGTGACCCCGTCGACGATGTTCTCGAGCTGGGCCCTCAGGCCGGCCACGGGGGTGCGCAGCTCGTGGGACACGTTGGCCACCAGGTCCCGTCGCATCCGGTCGGTCTGCTCCAGCTCCGAGGCCATGGTGGAGAAGGCCGCGGCCAGCTGCCCCACCTCGTCACGACTGCTGGCGCGGACGCGCTGGGTGTAGTCGCCGGTGGCCATGGCGCGTGCCGCCCGTGTCATCTCGCGCAGCGGCGAGGTCATGCCACGGGCCAGCAGCTGCGTGAACACCAGCGCGAGCAGCACCACCAGCGGGATCGCCAGGATCGGCTCCAGGCCCGCACTCAGGCTCACCCAGGTCAGCAGGGCGGAGACACTCACCACGGCCACCACCAGCACGCCCAGCTTGACCTTGAAGGAGCGGAAGCGGTCCAGCGGGCGGACGTCGAGCCGCTCGGGCACGCGCCTCGGGGTCATGCCCGATCGGCCGCCCGATCCGCCTCGGCGGCCTCAGGGGCCTCGCTGTCGGGACCGGGCAACTCGAGCGCGTACCCCACGCCGTGGACGGTGCGCACCAGATCCGACCCCAGCTTGCGACGCAGCGCCTTGACATGGGAGTCCACGGTGCGGGTGCCGGTGGCGTCCACCCAGTCCCACACGTCGGCCAGCAGCTGCTCGCGAGTGAGCACGGTGCCCGGGGTCGAGGCCAGGCACAGCAGCAGGTCGAACTCCGTGGGCGTCAGGTGCGCGGGTTCACCGCCGCGGGTGACGCGCCGACCGGCCCGGTCGATCACCAGGTCGTCCAGCTCGAGCATCGTCTGGGTCTCCCTGGCAGCATCCGGTTCCGCGGCCCGCCGCACCCGACGCAGCAGCGCCTTGAGCCGTGCCACCAGCTCCCGCATGGAGAAGGGCTTGGTCATGTAGTCGTCGGCACCCACGCCGAGACCCACCAGCATGTCGGTCTCGTCGTCACGGGCGGTCAGCATCAGCACCGGGACGGGTTCGTCGGCCTGGATCCGGCGGCACACCTCCAGGCCGTCGTAACCCGGCAGCATCACGTCCAGCACGACCACGTCCGGACGTACCTCGGCGACGGTCCGCACGCCCGTGGGGCCGTCCGGGGCCGTGCTCACGTCCCAGCCCTCGGCGGTGAGGCGATCCGCTATGGCCTGCGTGATGGTCGGTTCGTCCTCGATCACCACGACTCGTACGGGGGGAGCGCTGCTGCGACTGGTCTCAGGCGTCGACATGGCGACACTGTAGCGAGCGTCCCGGACGGCGGTCGGATGTGACGTGCCACCCGCGACCACGGAACGAACAACCGCGTTCCTGTCAAACCGACAAGGGGGTACGTCAAGAGTTCCCCCATCGCGGGCCCCCGGGGCAAAGATTTGGCAATGGGAGCGTTGACCTGCTCGTACGTCCTGACTGCCCGGCCGTAGCCTTGACGAGGTTGTTCGGCGACGCGTCCTTCCCATGTCCAGCGTCGCGCTCGGACAGACAGGACCCGACGTCGATCCCGGAAGCAGGTAGCAAGCAGTGGCGAACCATCGCGCCCATGGCCGAGCACTGGTGTGCGCACGCTCCGGCGGTGGAACGCACCGCGATTCCGCTGTCCGCGCCGGTGTCGTGAAGTCCGGCGTCCTGGGCGCCCTCGCCACCGCCACCATCGCCGCCCCGCTGGCCGCAACGGCCGCGGACGTCACCGAGGCGGCCCCGGCCGATCAGCCCGCTGCTTCCCCCGTCGTCGAGGCGCCCGTCGAACCGGTCCAGCCCGTCGCCCTCCCCGTCGCCGAGGCGTCGTTGCCCGCGGCCGAGGGTGCCGAGGTGCGTACCGAGGAGACCACCGCCACCCGCGCTCAGGAGCGCACCTCGCCCGCCGAGGGCAGTACCGCTTCCGCGGACGACCCGGCCGCCCCTGTCGAGGACGAGGCCACCCTGGCGGAGAACGAAGCGGTCACCGGCATCAAGGTCACCGTGCCCGAGCCGGAGCCTGAGCCCGCCGCGGTCGACGAGTCCGGCCAGGCCCTGCCCCAGAGCTCCGGCGGCTACGTACGCCCCGTGGGCGGCCCCATCACCTCAGGCTACGGCTACCGCACCCATCCCGTGCTCGGATACAGCAAGATGCACGATGGCGTCGACTTCGGTGCCAGTTGCGGCACCCCCGTCCATTCCGCGCAGTCCGGCACCGTCATCGCAGTCGAGTACAACGGCGCCTCCGGCAAGCGCGTGAAGGTGGACCACGGCAACGGCGTCATCACCGGCTACTACCACCTGCAGAGCTACGGCACCTCCGTGGGTGCCACCGTCGAGGCCGGCGAGGTCATCGGCTACGTGGGCTCCACCGGTCGCTCCACCGGCTGCCACCTCCACTTCGCCAAGATGGACGAGGCCGGCACCTACTCCAACCCGATGTCGCTGCTGCGGTGACCCGCACTCCCGTCGTCCTCGGTGTCGAGTCCTCCTGCGACGAGACCGGGTTCGGCATCGTCTCCGAGGGCACCCTGCTGGGCCAGGGCCTCGCCTCGAGCGCCTCCCAGCACGCAGAGTTCGGGGGAGTGGTCCCCGAGATCGCCGCCCGCGCGCACCTCGACGCCGCGGTGCCCATCCTGCAGATCGCCCTGCACGATGCAGGGGTGGAGCTGGGCGACATCACCCACGTGGCCGCCACCTCCGGGCCGGGACTGGCCACGGCTGTGCACGTGGGCCTGGCGGCCGCCAAGTCGGTGGCCTGGGCCCTCGATGTGCCGCTGTTCGGGGTGCACCACCTGGCCGGCCACGCCGCCGCCGACACCCTCGAGCACGGCCCGCTGCCGGAGCGCAGCATCGTGCTGATCGTCTCGGGCGGCCACACCTCCATCCTCGCCATCGGCGACCTCGTGCGGGACCCGATCGAGCACCTCGGCGACACCCTCGACGACGCCGCCGGGGAGGCCTTCGACAAGGTGGCGCGCCTGCTGGGACTGGGCTATCCGGGCGGACCGGTGATCTCCCGGGCCGCCGTCGACGGGGATCCTGCCGCATTCCGCTTCCCGCGGGCGATGATGCGCAGCGGCGATCCGGCCTACACCTTCTCCTTCTCCGGGCTGAAGACAGCGGTGGCCCGTACCGTTGAGACCATCGAGCGCGCAGGAGACCCGGTGCCGGTGGCGGACATCGCCGCCTCCTTCGAGCAGGCCGTGGTGGACGTGCTGGTCGCCAAGGCGGTCCGGGCCGTCAAGGACCACGGTCTGGACACCCTGGTGATCGTCGGCGGGGTCGCCGCCAACGCGCGACTGCGGGCCGTCGCGGCCGAGCGGTGCGAGGCCGAGGGCATCGAGCTGAGGATCCCGCCTCCGCGGCTGTGCACCGACAATGGGGCGATGATCGCCGCGGTCGGTGACCTTCTGGTGCGCGCTGATGCCGACCCCAGCGGCCTCGGCATCGCAGCGGATCCCTCCGCCGTGCTGCACGGGGCACAGCTTCCGCTGCCGGCCTGAGCACCGTCCTCCCACCGCCCCTCGCCCATTGCGTGACCTCCGCCTCACCTGCGCAGCACACCCACGCAGGAGACGGCATCCGGGGCACACCCATTGCTAGACTGCCGTGGTCGGTCGTGATCCGTTCGTGACCGGGCCCGCGTAGCTCAGTGGATAGAGCGTCTGCCTCCGGAGCAGAAGGTCGTAGGTTCGAATCCTGTCGCGGGCACTCGTGCTACGAGTCGCGACATCGTTGAGAGACGATGTCGCGACTCGGTTTTTCTGCGTGGGTTCACACTGGGTGCGATGCGGCACGACCCGAGGGCTCCTGCGCACCGACGCTCGCAGAGATCGCCGCGCACGAAGAGCGCTGGGCCCCGCCCCGTCGCCGGGGCAGGAACCCGGGCTCCTGCAGGCCCGGGCTCAGCCCTGCTCGCGGCGCAGCTCCAGCAAGCGGGCGAAGAGTGCGGAGGCCGCCTGGGGATCATCGATGCGCAAGGAGGCGGCGGTCTCCCCGCCGCCCACCTTGATCGCCAGGTCCGAGTCGCCCAGCTGGGCGAACACCGACTCGTCGGTGACGTCGTCGCCCACGTACAGCCAGGCATCGGCGGCGCTGGCGCGGGCCAGCGCATCCATCGCCACGCCCTTGGAGGTGTGGATGACCGAGAACTCCACCACCTCCTTGCCCGGGGTGACCACCACGTCCGGCAGGGTGCGGGCATAGGCCAGAGCAGCCTCGGTGGCGTTGATGGAGCCGCGCCCGCGGGCGTTGCGGGTGTGCAGCACGGCCGCGGCCGGCTTCGTCTCCACCTCCGACCCCGGGTTCTCTGCGGCGATGCGCCGCAGGGTGCGGGTCACCGAGGCCAGCAGCTGCTCCTTCTCCGGCGTCATGGCCAGCGCGGTGTTGTCCAGCACCTCGGCGTGCATCCACGGGGGCAGTGCACCCACCTCGGCGCCGTGGCTCCCCACCAGCACCACGGTGCTGGGCATGCGGGTGTGGTGGTCCAGATCCCCCAGGGCACGGCCCGACACCAGCGCCACCGAGGTGCCCGGCAGCTCGGAAAGGTCGCGCAGTGCCCCCAGCGCCGCCTGGTCGGGCTGGACCGCGTCGCGGTCGGCCACGATCGGTGCGATCACCCCGTCGAAGTCCGAGGCCACCAGGATCCGAGGGATCCGGGCGAACTGCGCCAGGGCTTCGTCGAGCTCGGCGGGATCGGTGGGATCGTCGCCGCTGAGCCGGATCACGGCCGGGGCGTCGTCCTGCGGCTTGCCGGACTGCTCGAGCTCGTCGAGGAAGGAATGGGCCCAGGCCTGCACGTCGTTGTCCATCACCTGGCGCCGCAGGGAGCGCATCGCCTCCTCCTGGTCCTCCTCGGGCATCGCCAGGGCGCGCAGGGTCGCGGCCTTGAGCTCGTCGATGTCGTGGGGGTTGACCAGCACGGCCGCACGCAGCTCGTCGGCCGCACCGGCGAACTCGCTCAGCACCAGGACGCCGCGCAGGTCCGGGCGGGAGGCCACGTACTCCTTGGCCACCAGGTTCATGCCGTCCCGCAGCGCCGTCACCAGCACCACGTCCGCGGCCATGAACAGGGCGGTCATGTCGCGACGGTCGAAGGAGCGGTGCTGGTAGGAGACGGCGGGCCGGCCGATCGGCGCGAAGTCGCCGTTGATGCGACCCACGGTGAGCTCGACCTCGTCGCGCAGCTGGCGGTAGGCCTCCACCCGCTCACGCGACGGTGTGGCCACCTGGATCATCACGGTCTCGTGAGGGTCCACGGAGCCGTCGTTGAGCAGCTCCTGCCAGGCCTTCAGGCGGTGCCGGATGCCCTTGGTGTAGTCCAGGCGGTCCACGCCCAGCACGATCTTCTTCGGGTTCCCCAGGTCCCGGCGCAGCTGCGCGGTGCGCTCGATGACGTCCTGGTCCTCCGTCAGTGCGGAGACGGCCGCCGAGTCGATCGAGATGGGGAAGGTCTTGGCGACCACCTCCCGGGCCGGGGCCGAGCCGATGCCGGGCACGGTGATCACGTGCCCCTCCACGTGGTACCCCAGCAGCTTGCGCACCGAGGCCAGGAAGTTCAGCGAGTCGCTCTCGCGCTGGAAGCCCACCACGTCCGAGCCCAGCAGGCCGCGCAGGATCTGGTTGCGCTTGGGCAGCTGGGAGAACAGCTCCACCGGGGGGAAGGGGATGTGGTTGAAGAAGCCGATGCGCACATCGGGGCGGGCGGCGCGGATCATCTCCGGCACCAGCTGCAGCTGGTAGTCGTGCACCCACACCACCCCTCGGCGGGACGTCACCGGTGCGGCGGCCTGGGCGAAGCGGCGGTTGGTGGAGACGTAGGAGTCCCACCAGGTGCGGTGGAACACGGGATCCACGATCACGTCGTGGTAGAGCGGCCACAGGGTCGCATTCGAGAAGCCCTCGTAGTACTTCTCCACGTCCTCCTGCTCGAGTGCCACGGGGTACAGGTGCATGCCGTCGGCCTCGAAGGGCTCGGGGGCCTCGCCCGGGCTGCCGGCCCACCCCACCCAGGCACCGGAGTCCACGGTGCGCATCACCGATTCCATCGCGGTCACCAGGCCGCCCGGGCTGGTCACCCACTCCGTGGCGCCGTCGGGCAGGGTGCGGGCGTCCACGGGCAGGCGGTTCGCGACGACGACCAGTTCATGGCCGGATCCGGACTGGGGCTCGGTGGTGGGCACGGCTACTCCTCGTGGGCGCAGGGGATGGGCCGGAGCGCTGTACGGCTCGACGGCGCCACGCTATCAAGTGGGCTCGCTGACCTGCTGATCGCGGAACGGACGGTCGAGCACGCGGACCGCGCAGCGGTCTAGGGTTCTCCTCGGCCCGTCACAGCCCTGTTGCCGGGCCCTGTCCTGCAGTCTCCCCACCCGAAGGAGCCGCCATGCGCGCCCACGAGGCCGGAGCCCTCCACGGCAACGATGCCGCGCCCACCTGGCTGCCCTATCCCGCCGACGTCAACGCACTGCTCGACGGGCTGTGGTCGCGCACCACCGTGCGGGGAGCCGACGGTGCCCTCGAGGTGGGCGGGGTGAGCGTGCACCGCATCGCCGAGGAGGTGGGCACCGCCGTGCTGGTGGTGGACGAGCTGGACTTCCGCGCCCGCGCCGCACGCTTCCGGGACGCCTTCGCCGCCGCCTTCGAGCCCTATCGCGGTGCGCACGTGTTCTACGCGGGCAAGGCGTTCCTGTGCACCGAGGTGGCCCGCTGGGTGGACCAGGAGGGCCTGGGGATGGACGTGTGCACCGGGGGCGAGCTCGCCGTCGCGCTGCGGGCAGGATTCCCTGCCGACCGCATCGCCATGCACGGCAACAGCAAGTCCGATGCGGAGATCCGCCGCGGCCTCGAGGCCGGGATCGCCCGACTGGTGGTCGACTCCCTGGAGGAGATCGAGCGCGTCTCGCAGATCGCCGAGCAGCTGGGCGTGGTGGCCCCGGTGATGCTGCGCGTCACCACCGGGGTGGAGGCCCACACCCACGAGTTCATCGCCACCGCCCACGAGGACCAGAAGTTCGGGATCTCCCTGCCCACGGGCGATGCCCTGGAGGCGGTGCGCAGAGTCCTCGAGCGGCCGGCCACCCTGGACCTGGTGGGCCTGCACTCCCACATCGGCTCCCAGATCTTCGACGTGAGCGGCTTCGAGATCGCCGCCCGCCGGGTGCTGCGCCTGGTGGCGGAGGTGCGAGAGCGCTTCGGGCACACCATCGACTCCCTGGACCTGGGCGGCGGCTTCGGCGTCATGTACAACACCCAGCACACGCCGTCCTCCCCGGAGGCGCTCGCGCAGGGGATCGCGCAGATCGTGGCCATGGAATGCCGGGACCTGGGACTGGAAGTGCCCCACCTGGCCTTCGAGCCGGGACGGGCCATCGCCGGGCCCTCCACCCAGACCCTCTACACGGTCGGCACCATCAAGGACGTGCACCTGGGCGGCCCCCACCATCGCGTGTACGTCTCGGTGGACGGCGGCATGAGCGACAACGTGCGCACCGCCCTGTACGACGCGGACTACTCGGCGCTGCTGGCCGGCCGTGTCTCCGACGCCGAGCCCACCGTGGCGCGCGTGGTCGGCAAGCACTGCGAGAGCGGCGACATCGTGGTCAAGGACGAGTACCTGCCTGCGGACCTGCGTCGCGGCGACCTGATCTCCGTCCCGGTCACCGGCGCGTACTGCTACTCGCTGTCCTCCAACTACAACCACGTGCCCCGGCCGGCAGTGGTCGCCGTGCGCGACGGCGAGATCCGCACGCTCCTGCGGCGCGAGACCGAGGACGACCTGATGGCCCTGGACGTCGGCTGAGGCCTCTGCTGCACCGCACTCTTTGACCCATACGTTCATACGACGACACAGGGGCGCTCGGTGCTCCGATACAGTGCCGATGCCGCCCGGAACCCACCGACGGACCGCATGGAAGGACCGCCGCACCATGACGAACACCCAGCCTGCACCCGCTCCCGAGAACTCCGCCCAGGACCTGCCCACCCTGAAGGTGGCGGTGCTGGGTGCCGGGACCGTCGGCACCGAGGTGCTGCGCCTGATCACCGAGCAGGGTGACGACCTCGCGCACCGCATCGGCGGTCGGCTCGAGGTGATCGGGGTCGCGGTGCGCGACATGGCGCGCGACCGCGGCTCCCACGTCGATCCATCGCTGCTGACCGATGACCCCTCCGCCCTGGTGCGGGAGGCGGACCTGGTGATCGAGCTGATGGGCGGGATCGAGCCGGCCCGCTCCCTGATCCTGCAGGCGATGGAGCACGGCGCCGCCGTGGTCACCGCCAACAAGGCGCTGCTGGCCCAGGACGGCGCCACCCTCTACGAGGCGGCCGACCGTCACGGCGTGGACCTGTCCTTCGAGGCCGCCGTGGCCGGGGCCATCCCGCTGGTGCGCCCCGTGCGCGAGTCCCTCGCCGGTGACCGCATCGACCGGGTGATGGGCATCGTCAACGGCACCACCAACTACGTGCTGGACGCGATGGCCCGCACCGGTGCGAGCTTCGACGACGCCCTGGCCACCGCCCAGCAGCTCGGCTATGCGGAGGCCGATCCCACGGCCGACGTGGAGGGCCACGACGCCGCCGCGAAAGCCGCCATCCTCGCCTCCCTGGCCTTCCACTCCCGGGTGAGCCTGGCCGATGTGCACTGCGAGGGCATCACCTCCGTGTCCTCCCAGGACATCGCCGCCGCGGAGCGCATGGGACGCACCATCAAGCTGCTGTCGATCGTGGAGCGCGTCCCCGGGCAGGACGGGGAGAGGATCTCCGCGCGCGTGTACCCGGCGCTGATCTCCTCCGAGCACCCCCTGGCCTCGGTCTCCGAGGCGTTCAACGCCGTGTTCATCGAGGCCGACGCGGCCGGATCCCTGATGTTCTACGGGCAGGGCGCCGGCGGCGCACCCACCGCCTCGGCCGTGCTGGGCGACGTGGTCTCCGCGGCCCGCCAGCGGCTGCGCGGGGGAGCGGGCCTGCGCGAGTCGCACTACGCCGCCCTGGAGCAGATCCCGTTGGAGCAGCTGCGCAGCGCCTTCTACGTCTCCCTGCGGGTGCAGGACCGTCCCGGCGTGCTGGCCGAGATCGCCGGGACCCTGTCCAGCCACGGGATCTCCATCTCCACCATCCACCAGCAGCTGATCGAGGAGGACGAGGACGGCTCGGCGAGCGGACAGGGCAGCGCCCACATCGGCATCACCACCCACCGTGCCCTGGAATCGTCGATGACCGCCGTGCTGGACGTGTTCTCCTCCACCTCCACCGTGCTGGGGGTCGATTCCGTGCTGCGCATCGAGGGAGAATGACCCGATGGCACACCAGTGGCAGGGCGTCCTCGCCGAGTACCGCGACCACCTCCCGTTCACCGCGCAGGACACCCTGCTGACCCTCGGCGAGGGCGGCACCCCCCTGGTGCCCGCGCCCGCGATCTCCGAGGCCGTCGGCGCCGAGGTGCACATCAAGGTCGAGGGCCAGAACCCCACCGGCTCGTTCAAGGACCGCGGGATGGTCTCGGCGATGACCCGCGCCCTCAACGACGGAGCCACCACCGTGGTGTGCGCTTCCACCGGCAACACCAGCGCCTCGGCGGCCGCCTATGCGGCGCGCGCCGGCATGACCTGCGTGGTGCTGCTGCCGCAGGGCAAGATCGCCGCCGGGAAGCTGGCCCAGGCCGTCGTGCACGGAGCTCAGCTGGTGCAGGTGGACGGCAACTTCGACGACTGCCTGGAGATCGCGCGCAAGCTGCACGCCGAGCACCCCGTGGAGCTGGTCAACTCCGTCAATCCCTTCCGCCTGCAGGGGCAGAAGACCGCCGCCTTCGAGGTGTGCGACGCCCTGGGCCGCGCACCGGACGTCCACGTGCTCCCCGTGGGCAACGCCGGCAACATCTCCGCCTACTGGATGGGCTACCGTGAGTACCACGAGGCCGGCATCACCGAGGCCACCCCGGCCATGTGGGGCTTCCAGGCCGCCGGCGCCGCTCCCTTCGTGGCCGGGCACCCGATCACCGCACCGGAGACCGTGGCCACCGCCATCCGCATCGGCGCCCCGGCCTCGTGGAACCTCGCCGTGGCCGCCCGCGACGACTCCGGCGGGCTGATCGACGCCGTCACCGACGAGCAGATCCTCGATGCCCAGCAGCGCCTGGCCGAGGACGTCGGGATCTTCGTCGAGCCCGCCTCCGCGGCGAGCGTGGCGGGTCTGCTGCAGCAGGCCGAGCGAGGACTGGTCCCCGCCGGGGCCACGATCGCGGTGACCGTCACCGGCAACGGGCTCAAGGACGTGGAGGCGGCGCTGTCGCGCCGGGACCTGACGCCCACGGTGCTTCCCGTGGATCTGGCGGCGGTGGTGGAGGCCATCGGCCTGTGAGGATCCAGCACACGCGCGCCTCCGTCAGGGTCCCCGCCACCAGCGCGAATCTGGGGCCCGGCTTCGATGCTCTGGGCCTGGCGGTCGACCTGTGCGATGACCTCGAGCTGGAGGCCACCACCGGCGGAGTGGAGATCACCGCCCGAGGGGAGGGAGCCGGCTCCGTCCCCACCGGGGAGGAGCACCTGGTGGTGCGGGCCCTGCGTCGGGGCCTCGACGAGGCGGGCGCCCCGCAGGTGGGGGTGCGCCTGCACTGCACCAACCGCATCCCCCACGGTCGGGGAATGGGCTCCAGCGCTGCCGCGACGGTGGCGGGCCTGCTGCTGGCCCGGGCACTGGTGGGCGAGCCGGAGGCGCTGGACGACCGGACCGTGCTGCAGCTGGCCTGCGAGTTCGAGGGGCATCCGGACAATGCGGCCCCCGCACTGATGGGGGGCGTCGTGCTCTCGTGGATGCGAGGCGGTCACGCCCGCGCCGTCGCCCTGACCGTCGCCGAGGACGTGCTGCGGCCCCTGGTGCTGCTGCCGCGCGCCACCCTGTCCACCCACGTGGCGCGCTCTCTGCTGCCCGAGACGGTGCCGTACGGCGATGCCGTGCACAACGCCTCCCGCACCGCGTTGCTCACCCATGCTCTTTCCACGGGGGACAGCGACCTGCTGCTGGAGGCCACGGAGGACCGCCTCCACCAGGAGCACAGGGCCCCCGGCATGTCCCAGAGCGTGGAGCTGATGCGGGTGCTGCGCCAGGAGGGAGTGCCCGCGGTGATCTCCGGGGCGGGCCCGGCCGTGCTGGTGCTGGCCGGTGACCGCGCGCGGGTGGCGGGGCTGGTGCGCCGCATCGTCGACGATCCCTCGGCGTGGCGACTGGCTCAGGTGCCCCTGCGCCGACACCCCAGCCGTGCTGTGGTAGGTTGAGCCCGCGTCCAGGCGGTGTCGACTCCGTGTGGGAGCCACCGTGTGCGGCATGACCGCCGGTGCCCCTCAGGCGACGACCCCCCGCCATCGGTTCCGGGCGACCCACTCCTCCGCACCGCGGTGGCGAGCGGGCTCGGCCACCCGGCGCGACGCATCCCGAAGCATCCCGGCAGGCGCAATGCCGGTGCCTCCCCGCACCCCGCCCTGCTCGGACGAGCCACGCAGCCCGTGACGACTCATCACCGCGGGCGACCGTGAGCACCTGACCCAGCACCTGGACCGGCCAGCCCGGTTCGACAGGAAGGAACCCGGGTGAACGACACCACCCCCTCCACCGGCAGCGCAGATCTCGCCGCGAAGAAACTCCCCGAGCTGCAGGCCATCGCCTCCTCGCTCGGCATCAAGAACGTCCGCCGCCTGCGCAAGGGCGAGCTGATCGAGGCCATCCGCAGCGGCGGCGCCCCCGGCTCCGGCCGGCAGCCTTCCACCGGCGATGCACAGCAGCACAGCGGCGGTGATGCGCAGCAGCGCGGCGACGGTGATGCGCAGCAAAGCAGCAGCGGCGGGTCCGCGCAGGACCGGCCTTCGCAGGATCGGCGTTCGCAGGACGGGCCCGCCCAGGACCAGCCCTCGCGGGAGCAGGCCGCTCGGGAGCAGGCCGCTCCCCAGCGCGCGGCGGATCCCGCACTTGAGATCGAGCTGCCCACCCGCGAGAGGAACGCCCGCGGCGATCGCCGCGAGGACCGCCGGCAGCAGGGGGACGGCCCCCAGCGCGAGGACGGTGATCGGCAGCGACCGGACCGCGGTAATCGCGAGCACCGCGGCGATCGCGAGAACCGCGGCGACCGCGAGAACCGCGAGGACCGCAGCGAGCGCGATGGCCGTGGTCAGCAGCGGCCCCGCCGCATCGAGGACATCGAGCTGCCCGATCGCTCCGGGGAGGACAACGGCGCCCAGGACAGCCGCTCCCAGGAAAACCGGGATGACAACGACGACCGCCGCGGCCGTTCGCGCAGCCGCAACCGCTCCCGTGACCGCAAGCGCCGCGGCCGCGGCCAGGACGACGGCGGCTCGAACCAGCAGGGAGGCCAGCAGGGCCGCTCCCAGGACGACCACGATGTGCGCGAGGGCGACGAGCTCGTCACCGTCGCCGGCATCCTCGACATCCGCGACAACAACGCCTACGTGCGCACCACCGGGTACCTTCCCGGTCCCAGCGACGTGTACGTGAGCATGAACCAGGTGCGCAAGTACGGCCTGCGCAAGGGCGATGCGCTCACCGGACAGGTCAAGGCCCCGCGCGAGGGCGAGGAGCAGCACGTCGAGCAGCAGCACCACGGTGGTGGCGGTGGCCGCAACCGTCGCGGCCGTGGGAACCAGAACCAGGGTAAGTACGCCGCCCTGGTCCAGGTGGACACCATCAACGGTATGACCCCGGAGCGGGCCCGTGCTCGGGTGGACTTCGGCAAGCTCACCCCGCTGTACCCGGACGAGCGGCTGCGCCTGGAGACGGCCTCCCACATCATTTCGCCGCGCGTGATCGACCTGGTCTCGCCGATCGGCAAGGGCCAGCGCGGTCTCATCGTCTCCCCGCCCAAGGCCGGCAAGACGATCATCATGCAGCAGATCGCCAACGCCATCACCACCAACAACCCTGAGGTGCACCTGATGGTGGTGCTCGTGGACGAGCGTCCCGAGGAGGTCACCGACATGCAGCGCACGGTCAAGGGAGAGGTCATCGCCTCGACCTTCGACCGCCCCGCCTCGGATCACACCATCGTGGCGGAGCTGGCCATCGAGCGCGCCAAGCGCCTGGTGGAGATGGGCCGCGACGTGGTGGTGCTGCTGGATTCCATCACCCGTCTGGGCCGCGCCTACAACCTGGCCGCCCCTGCCTCGGGCCGCATCCTCTCCGGCGGTGTGGACGCCTCCGCGCTGTACCCGCCCAAGAGGTTCTTCGGTGCCGCCCGCAACATCGAGAACGGCGGCTCGCTGACCATTCTCGCCTCGGCGCTGGTGGAGACCGGCTCCAAGATGGACGAGGTGATCTTCGAGGAGTTCAAGGGCACCGGCAACATGGAACTGCGCCTCTCGCGCAACCTCGCCGACAAGCGGATCTTCCCGGCCGTGGACGTCAACGCCTCCAGCACCCGCCGCGAGGAGGAGCTGATGGGCAAGGAGGAGCTGGCCATCATGTGGAAGCTGCGTCGGGTGCTGGGCTCCCTCGAGCAGCAGCAGGCGCTCGAGCTGCTCCTGGAGCGCGTGAAGAAGACCCAGTCCAACTCCGAGTTCCTGATGGCGGTGCAGAAGAACACCCCGAGCGTGGGCTCCCGCTCCGGAGACTGAGCTGCGGGCGCTGCGGCGTCCTCGTGCAGTGCCTGCCGCCGGTGTCGCCCCGCAGGGGCGGTGCCGGCGGCTTCGTGCGTGCCG
The DNA here is from genome assembly GCF_025143785.1 of Brachybacterium sp. p3-SID1565. NCBI lineage: Bacteria > Bacillati > Actinomycetota > Actinomycetes > Micrococcales > Dermabacteraceae > Brachybacterium > Brachybacterium sp. p3-SID1565. Next base: position 48,072 of record NZ_JAMBDS010000003.1, on the reverse strand, counting down.
TGATTGCTCCTGGCCGGGCGCGCCGGTAGCCTGCCGGGGTCCGGGAACGTTCACGAAAGGCCGTCCCCATGAGCAGCATCGTCCCTCGCACCCGATGGGCCGTCCTCGGTCCGGGAGCCATCGCCCTGCGCTTCGCTGGCCAGCTCCCGCACTCCCAGGGCCTGGAGGTGCAGCTCACCGACGGTGACATCGCATGGCTCGACCTGCGGGTGCAGCAGCGATGAGCGGGACGGTGCGCCGGTCCACCATCATCGACGTGGCCCAGCGGGCCGGGGTCTCCCGGCAGACAGTCACGCGCGCGGTCAACGACATGCCCGGCATCAGCGCTGCCACGCGGGAACGGGTGCTGCGCGCCGCACAGGAGCTGAACTACCGCCCCTCGCGCTTCGGGCGCGGCCTGGTAGAGCAGGGCCCCGCCACCCTCGGGGTGCTCATCAAGGACCTGTCCAACTCCTTCTTCGCCGAGCTCGGTGCCGCCGTGGTCCGCCGCAGCGCCCGCCACGGCTGGAACGTGGTGCTGGCGGAGACGGACAACGCCCCCGAACCGGAGGCCGCCGCTGCGGAGCTGTCCCGACGGGTCGATGCGATCGTCGGCTACGGCGTGCGCACCGAGGGGATCCGCGGTGCGATCGGCATGCCCGTGGTCCATCTGGACGGCACCGCGGAGCAGTCGGCCACTGCGGGCGTGGTGCAGTTCGGCTCCCGGCAGGCGATGGAGGATCTGGCCGTGCATCTGCAGTCCGTCGGGGCACGCCGCCCACTGGTGCTCGATCTCGACATCGCCCGCGCAGCCACAGCGCCCGCCGGTGCGCGGGAGCGCAGCAGTCGTGCGCACGACCTGGTGCGGGCATTGGATGCGATCCGCACCGACGGCACGACCCCCGTGCGCGCGGTCCACGCCACGGACGGGCACCGTGAGGTGCTCGAAGCGGCCCTGGCCGACGGTGCCGACGCGCTCATCGCCTTCAACGACGAACTGGCCGTGCGACTGCTGCGCACGCTGCGCGGGATGGGCGTGCAGGTGCCCGACGGGGTGCGGCTGGTCGGCGTGGACGGCCTGGAGATGTCCTCCCTCGTCACCCCGGAGCTGACCACCCTCGCGATCGACATCGGCGAGATCGCCGAGCAGACCGTGGACCTGGTGGCCGGGATGCTCGAGGGCCGCGTGCCGCTGCGCGGTGAACAGGCCCACCGCACGGTGCCGTTCCACCTGCGGGTGCGCGACTCCGCATGACCGCGCCGCCGGTGCCCGATATGGCGAACGCCGCACCCCGGTGACCTGTCGGATGCCCGTTCGACGTGGCACACTGGTGCGTCGGTTCTGGTTCACGGCGCCCGCCGGGCGCCGACCCAGCGACCCGAGAAGGAGAGAAGCGATGAAGGCCGAGATCCACCCCGAGTACGTCACCACCCAGGTCACCTGCACCTGCGGCAACACGTTCACCACCCGCAGCACCAAGACCGACGGCAAGATCAACACCGAGGTCTGCTCCGCGTGCCACCCGTTCTACACCGGCAAGCAGAAGATCCTGGACACCGGCGGCCGCGTCGCCCGCTTCCAGGCCCGCTACGGCAAGAAGAAGGCCTGAGACCTCTCGCAGACGCCGGCGCGCTCCCCACGGTGCGCGTCGGCGTCGTCGTATGTGACGGGCACCCGTGTCCGTCGGACGTCACGGGGGAGCAGAGTTGAGCACCGACCCGGGAGCGGACAGGCTCGCGCCGCTGCGCGCTGAGCACGCGCAGCTGCAGGACCAGATGGCCGATCCCACCCTGCACGATGACGCCTCCCGGGCCCGCCGCGTCGCCCGCCGCTGGGCGGAGGTCGAAGCGGTGCTGCGCGCGGCCGCCGTCGTCGGCGCCTGCGAGGACGACCTCGCCGCCGCCCGAGAGCTGGGCGCGGAGGATCCGGAGCTCGCGGCCGAGGCCGAGCAGATCGCCGCACGCCTGGCCGCCGAGCGCGAGCATCTCGAGGACCTGCTGGCGCCCCGCGACCCCGACGATGCGCGGGACGTGATCCTGGAGATCAAGGCGGGTGCCGGGGGAGAGGAATCGGCCCTTTTCGCCGCGGAGATGCTGCGCATGTACCGCTCCTTCGCCGAGCACCGCGGCTGGCGTGTCGAGGTGCTCAGCTCCGCCCCCTCCGAGCTGGGCGGGCTGCGGGACGTCACCGTCTCGATCGCCTCACGCGGCGCCACGACCCCCGCCGACGGTGTCTACGCTCATCTCAAGCACGAAGCCGGTGTGCACCGCGTGCAGCGGGTCCCCATCACCGAGTCCGCCGGGCGGATCCATACCTCGGCCGTGGGCGTGCTGGTGCTGCCGGAGGCGGACGAGACCGACGAGAGCGAGCTGCTCGCCGAGGCGCTGGCCCCCGCCAACCTGCGCATCGACGTGTTCCGCTCCTCCGGGCCGGGAGGCCAGAGCGTCAACACCACCGATTCGGCCGTGCGCATCACCCACCTACCCAGCGGCATCGTGGTCTCCTGCCAGGACGAGAAGAGCCAGCTGCAGAACCGGGAGCAGGCGATGAGGATCCTGCGCACGCGCCTGCTGGACCAGCACCGCGACGCCCAGGACGCCCAGGCCGCCTCCGCGCGCCGTTCCCAGGTGCGCACCGTGGACCGCTCCGAGCGGATCCGCACCTACAACTTCCCCGAGTCGCGCGTGGCCGATCACCGCACCGGGTACAAGGCCGGCAATCTCCAGCAGGTGCTCTCCGGCGATCTCGAGGAGCTGATCGGCTCCGCCCGCGCCGCCGAGCGGGAGGCCCGCCTGGCCGAGGCCCAGCAGGGCACGCCGCAGTGAGCACGGAGCCGGCCGAGACCGCCCGCGCGAGCGCCGACACCCGCGCGAGCGCCGACACCCGCGCGCGGCTGCGCGAGGCCCTGGCGAGCACCACCGCCCGCCTGGGCGCAGCCGGCGTCCCCTCGCCCAGCGCCGACGCCCGTGCCCTGCTCGCCCTGGCAACGGGCAGCGATGGCCCCCTGGTGCTGCTGGACTCGCTCCCGGACGACTTCGAGCCCCGACTGGACGCCCTGGTGGCGCGCCGCGAGGCCCGTGAGCCGCTGCAGCTGATCGAAGGGCATGCAGCCTTCCGCCGCCTGCGCCTGAACACGGAGCCCGGGGTGTTCATCCCCCGCCCGGAGACCGAGCTCGTGCTGGACCTGCTGCAGCAGCACCACCACGGCCCCCTTCAGCAGATGGCGGACCTGTGCACCGGCAGCGGGGCCCTGGCCGCTGCCCTGCTGGACGAGCTGCCCGAAGTGCGCGTGCTCGCCGTCGACATCGACCAGCAGGCCGTGGCCCTCACCCGGCGCAACACGGCCGCCTGGCAGGAGCGCATCGAGGTGCGCCGCGCCGACCTGACCTCACCCGGCTCCCTCGCCCATGCGCCGCAGCTGGATGCGGTCGTCTCCAACCCTCCGTACGTGCCGCCGGATGCCGTTCCCCAGGAGATCGAGGTGCAGCGGTACGACCCCGCCCGCGCCCTGTACGGGGGAGGGGCGGACGGCCTGAATCTGCCGCGCACCGTGATCAGCTGGGCCCACAGGCTGCTGCGGCCCGGCGGACTGCTGATCATGGAGCACGCCGACGTCCAAGGAGCCGCCACCCGCGCCGCCGCCGAACGCATCGGCGGGTTCGAGGACGTGGCCACCCTGCCTGACCTCACCGGCCGCGACCGGTTCCTGGTCGCGCGCCGGGCGGTCGATGCGACGCGGCCCGGGGGCGATGCGGCGCAGCCAGAGCCCGATGGACCACGGAAGTGAGAGACTGACCCGGTGAGCGTGCACGACACCCAGAACCCCGAGTCCCGCGAGGACGCCCTGCAGACCGCCGTCGACGCCGTGCGCGAAGGCCGCTTGATCGTCCTGCCCACCGACACGGTGTACGGCATCGGAGCCGATGCGTTCTCCGCCGACGCCGTCGACGCACTGCTGGAGGCCAAGGGCCGCGGCCGCGACACCCCGCCCCCGGTGCTGGTGGGCGATCCGTCGGTGCTGCTGGCGCTGGCGGTGGACGTCCCCGAGTACGCCGAGCGCTTGGCCGAGGAGTTCTGGCCCGGCCCGCTCACCCTGATCCTCACCGCCCAGCCCTCCCTGACCTGGGACCTCGGCGAGACCCGCGGCACCGTGGCCCTGCGCATGCCGGATGACGAGGTCGCGCTGGAGCTGCTGCGCCGCACCGGACCGCTCGCGGTCTCCAGCGCCAACCGGCACGGCCGCCCCGCCGCCCTCAGCGTGCTGGATGCCGCCACCCAGCTCGGGGACTCGGTCGAGGTGTACCTCGACGGCGGCACCGCGCGCATCGGCACCAGCTCCACCATCATCGACACCACGGTCGAGCCGCCCGAGATCGTGCGCGAGGGCGCGCTGTCCCGGGAGCAGATCGTGGAGGTCCTGGGCGACATCTTCACCGCCCCCGAGCCGGAGCCAGCCCAGGACGACGCCACTGCGGACGTCGACGACAGTGACGCCGGGGGGGCGACCGGCCCGGTGGAGAACTCCTCCGACGACAGCGACACCGACATCCGCACCCAGCCCGATCAGGACGATTCCGACCCGGCCGTCCCCACGGCCGGGACGACCGACCCGGCAGCTGCGGCCGATGCGATCGCGCTCCCCTCCGAGCCCGACATCGAGGACATCTCCTCGGGCGAGCAGCCCGCGACGGAGTCCGCAGCCGGGAACGAGACCCCGCTGGATACCTCCGCCGGTGAGGACACCGCCGACGGCGAGCGGACGGAGAGCGCGCCCGGGTGAGGATCTACCTCTTCCTGCTCCTGGTCGCCGCGGCCGTCTCCTTCCTGACCACACCGGCGGCACGACTGCTCGCCCGCCGGGTAGGAGCGATGACGGCGGTGAGGGCGCGCGACGTCCATGACGCCGTGACCCCACGACTGGGAGGCCTGGCCATGTTCGCGGGCGTCACCGCCGCGCTGGTGCTGGCCAGCCGCGTCCCGTTCCTGCAGGGGCTGTACGCGGACTCCGCCCAGCCCTGGGGGATCCTGGCCGCCGCGGGCATGGTGTGCCTGCTCGGCGCAGCCGACGACAAGTGGGATCTGGACTGGGTGACCAAGCTCGCCGGGCAGGTGCTCGCCGCGCTGCTGCTGGCCTGGCAGGGCGTGCAGCTGGTCTCGCTGCCGATCGGCGGGGTCACGCTGCTGTCCGGACGCACCTCGCTGATCCTCACCGTGCTGGTGGTGGTGGTGAGCATGAACGCCGTGAACTTCGTGGACGGCCTGGACGGGCTCGCCGCGGGCGTGATGGCGATCGGCGGCACCGCGTTCTTCCTCTACGCCTACCTGCTCACGCGCAGTGCCTCCACCACCGACTACTCCTCCCTCGCGGCCCTGATCACGGCCACCATGATCGGAGCGTGCCTGGGCTTCCTGCCTCACAACATGGCGCGGGCACGAATATTCATGGGGGACTCCGGCTCGATGCTGCTGGGCCTGCTGCTGGCCGCGAGCACGATCACCGTCACCGGCCAGGTGGACCCCGCCCGACTGACCGGGGCCGACCTGTTCGGGCAGTTCCTGCCGATCCTGCTGCCGATCGCGGTGATGGTGGTTCCCTTCCTGGACTTCGCGCTGGCCGTGGTGCGGCGCATCGGCTCGGGCCGCTCCCCGTTCCATGCCGACAAGGCGCACCTGCACCACCGCCTGCTGAGCCTGGGGCACTCCAAGACCACGGCCGTGCTGATCATGTACACGTGGACCGTGGTGATCTCCATCGGCATGCTGCTGCCGCTGGTGCTGGATGCGCAGTCCGTCCTCCTGTTCTGGGCCGTGGGCGTGCTGATCGCCGTGGTCCTCACCTTCGACCCCCTCGACTGGCGCCGTGCGCGCCGGCGGAAGGAGAACGATGTCCACGTCACCTGAGCAGCCCGTACGCACCCGCGGTGACCGCGGCATGCTGCGCGCAACCCTGGTCGCCCTGGCCGTCGGCGTCGCGCTCGACGCCGTGGTGATCGCGGTGGCCGCCGTCGCCTTCGACACCCCCGCCGTGCTGGGGGCCCTGGTGGGCACGGCGCTGACGCTGGTGGTCGTGGTGCCCACTGTCGTCACGGCCTATCTCGCCCCGAAGCTGGGGGCGATCGCCATGGCCGTGACGGTTCTCGCATCCTGGGGCGCGAAGATGGTGATCGTGATCGTGGTGCTGATCCTGCTGCGGGACACCGCACAGGTCTCCATCGCCTGGGTCGGGATCGCACTGCTGGTGGGAGCGCTGTGCGCGATCGCCGCCGAGATGATCCTTCTGCTCAAGGTGCGCCAGCCCCTCGATGTGACCTCGTCCCAAAGGACCGACGTCCGTGCCGAGGAGCAGTGATGCTCTGTTATGCTCCCAGAGGCGTCCCACCGCTGATCACGGGCTTGACCGGACAGCGCGGAGGCTTCCGGGCAGGTGAACCGAACGGCACCGACGCCACCCCCCAGCAGCGCATCCAGCGGAGCCGGGCTGCACGAAGTGAACATCAGGTCCGCCGCAGAGGCGGGCTGCACGACCACGGGAGATCGAGCTGAACACCGCCGACGTTGCGCCCCCTCTCCTCGCGGAGGGTGACTCCATCCTCCACATCCCCTCGCTGGAGGAGTTCTTCCCCGACCCCATCCTGTTCGCGGGCACCCCCTTCGAGTTCAACCGCATCCAGCTGGTGCGGCTGATCATCCTGGCCGCCGTGCTGATCTTCATGTGCGTGGTGGCCTCCCGCTCCAAGCTGGTGCCCGGCCGCGTCCAGAGCATCGTCGAGCTGCTGGTCGAGTTTGTGCACAAGAACATCGTGGTCAATGTGCTCGGCGAGAAGGACGGTCGGCGCTTCGGCCCCTGGCTGGTCACCGTGTTCGTGCTGATCCTGGCGCTGAACCTGGGGTTCATGGTGCCGGGGCTGAACATGTCCGGCACCGCCGTCATCGGCATCCCGCTGCTGCTGGCCCTGGCCACCTTCGTGATCTACGTCGCCTCGGGCATCAAGGCGCACGGCGTGGGCGGCTACCTCAAGCACGCCACCATGCCCCCTGGTGTGCCGGGCGTGGTGTACCTCCTGCTGGTCCCGATCGAGCTGATCCAGGTGTTCGTGGTCCGCTGGGCCTCGCTCACCATCCGTCTGCTGGCCAACATGGTGGGCGGTCACATGATCATCGTGGTGCTCATCGGCCTCACCCACGGCCTGGTGGTCTCCCTGAGCTGGCTCACCGCGGCAGCACCTTTCGCCGGTGCCCTCAGCCTGGGCGTCTTCGCCTTCAAGATCTTCGTCGCCGCCCTGCAGGCCTTCATCTTCACCATCCTCTCGGCGGTGTACATCCAGATGGCTGTCACCGACGAGCACTGACCGCAGTACCCCCCCCAACCTTCCAGCGCGCTGGAACCCCTGATCTGCCGTCCGCCCGGACGGCCCAACGAAAGGAAACCCCCGTGGATCCGATGCTCCTGTCCGCCATCGAGGGCAACATCGCCTCCGTCGGCTTCGGTCTCGCAGCCCTCGGCCCCGGCATCGGCCTGGGCATCCTCGTCGGCAAGACCGCCGAGGCGCAGGCCCGCCAGCCCGAGATGCGCTCGCAGCTGCAGACCACCATGCTGATCGGCGCCGGCTTCGTCGAGTTCCTGGCCCTGCTGGCGATCGTCTTCGGCTTCGTCCTCGCGTTCATCTGAGGATCACCCCATGATCCTCAGCGCAGGAGATTCCCCCACCCCGGGCTGGCGTCTGTTCATCCCGTACGTGCCGGAGATCATCTGGTCGGCGATCTTCATCGCGATCTTCGCCGTGGTCTTCATGCGCTTCGTCCTGCCCCGCCTCAATGCGGTGCTCGATGAGCGCGCCGAGAAGATCGAGGGCGGCATCCGCCGGGCCGAAGAGGTCCAGGAGCAGGCCGACCAGCTCAAGGCCGACCAGGAGTCCGAGCTCGCCGCCGCCCGCCAGGAGGCCGCTGCCATCCGCGAGAAGGCACGCCAGGACGGGCAGCGCATCGTCGAGGAGGCCAAGGCCCGCGCCGAGGCCGAGAACGAGCGCGTGCTCGCCTCGGGACGCCAGCAGCTCACCGCGGAGCGGATCGCCGCCTCGCACGAGCTGCGCGGCGAGGTCGGGACGCTCGCCAGCGATCTCGCCTCGAAGATCGTCGGCGAGTCCCTCACCGACGACGAGCGCTCCCGCCGCGTGATCGACCGCTTCCTGGACGACCTGGAGTCGTCCCAGGCCGCCACCCGATAAGGACCAGTGATGCGAGGAACGTCCTCCACCTCCCTCGGTGAGGTGCTCCGACACGTCGATTCCGCCCAGGCGGTCCCGACGGATTCGTTGGAGTCCGGTGCCGAGCAGCTGTTCTCGGTGGCCGATGCCATCGACTCCAGCAACCAGCTCGTCAGGCTGCTCTCCGACGCTGGCCGCCCGGCCGAGGTCAAGGAGTCCGCGGTCAGCTCCCTGTTCGCCGACAAGGTCAGCCCGCAGGCCCTCGAGGTCACCCACGAGGTCGTGCGCCGACGCTGGTCCGAGCAGGAGGACATCCTCGATGCGCTCGAGCTGGCAGGCGTGTCCGTCCTGCTCGGCCAGGCCGAGCGGGAGGACGTCCTGGGCGCGGTGGAGGACGAGATGTTCCAGGTGTCGCGGATGATCGACCGCAACGGCGAGCTGCACGCAGCTCTGGACGACGCCCGCGAGCGCCCCGAGCAGCGCGCCCGCATCGTCCAGGCCGTCCTGCAGGGCCGGGTGCATCAGATCACCCTCCAGCTGGTGACCCGGGCCGTGACCCGCCGCAGCGACGTCAAGCCCGCCCGGCGGATCTCGGAGTTCGCACGCTTCGCCTCCGACCGGCGTCGGCGCAGCTTCGCCAGCGTCACCAGTGCGATCGAGCTGAGCGAGGCCCAGAAGGCCCGGCTCGGCGCGATCCTCACCGGCATCTACGGCCGTGACATCCACATGAACGTCCAGGTCGACCCTGAGGTCGTGGGCGGCCTGCGGATCCAGGTCGGAGACGACCTCTACGACGCCACCGTCCTGGCACGGCTCGCCCGCGCCAAGCGACAGCTGGTGTCCTGACCAGCCCCGACCCCGCTCAGACGCCCAGGCGTCGCAGCATCACCAGCACATTCCCCGCACACGGGGAGACCGAGAGGAAGCGAAGCACAGCGATGGCCGAGCTCACGATCAGCCCGGAGGAGATCCGGAACGCACTGGACACCGCGGTGTCCACCTACCAGACCGGCGCCACCGAGCGCGAGGAGATCGGCCGCGTCACCGAGGCCGCCGACGGCATCGCCCGCGTCGAGGGCCTGCCCGACGTCATGGCCAACGAGCTCGTGGTCTTCGAGGACGGCACCCAGGGCCTGGCCCTGAACCTCGATCTGCGCGAGGTCGGCGTGGTGGTGCTGGGCGAGTTCACCGGCATCGAGGAGGGCCAGGAGGTCCGTCGCACCGGTGAGGTGCTCTCCGTGCCCGTCGGCGAGGGCTACCTGGGTCGCGTGGTCGACCCGGTCGGCAACCCCATCGACGGTCTGGGCGCGATCGACTCCGTGGGCCGCCGCGCGCTCGAGCTGCAGGCACCCACGGTGATGCAGCGCAAGGCCGTCAAGGAGCCCATGCAGACGGGCCTGAAGGCCATCGACGCGATGACCCCGATCGGCCGCGGCCAGCGTCAGCTGATCATCGGCGATCGTCAGACCGGCAAGACCGCCATCGCGATCGACACCATCCTGAACCAGAAGGCCAATTGGGAGTCCGGCGACCCGGCCAAGCAGGTGCGCTGCATCTACGTGGCGGTCGGCCAGAAGGGCTCCACCATCGCCTCGGTGCGCGCCGCGCTCGAGGAGAACGGTGCACTGGAGTACACCACCATCGTGGCGGCCCCGGCATCGGACCCGGCCGGCTTCAAGTACCTGGCCCCCTACACCGGCTCGGCCATCGGTCAGCACTGGATGTACGAGGGCAAGCACGTCCTGATCGTCTTCGACGACCTCTCCAAGCAGGCCGAGGCCTACCGCGCCGTGTCCCTGCTGCTGCGTCGGCCCCCGGGCCGTGAGGCGTACCCCGGTGACGTCTTCTACCTGCACTCCCGTTTGCTGGAGCGCTGCGCGAAGCTCTCCGACGAGATGGGCGGCGGCTCGATGACCGGCCTGCCGATCATCGAGACCAAGGCCAACGACGTCTCGGCGTACATCCCCACCAACGTCATCTCCATCACCGACGGCCAGTGCTTCCTGCAGTCGGACCTGTTCAACGCGAACCAGCGCCCCGCGGTCGACGTGGGCATCTCGGTCTCCCGCGTGGGTGGCTCGGCCCAGATCAAGGCGATGAAGTCCGTCTCGGGCACGCTGAAGATCTCCCTGGCGCAGTACCGGGACCTGGAGTCCTTCGCCATGTTCGCCTCGGATCTGGACGCCGCGTCCAAGCAGCAGCTGGGCCGCGGTGCGCGTCTGATGGAGCTGCTCAAGCAGGCGCAGTACTCGCCGTTCCCCGTCGAGGAGCAGGTCGTCTCGATCTGGGCCGGCACCACCGGCAAGTTCGACGACATCGAGGTGGAGGACGTCCGCGAGTTCGAGGCGCAGCTGTTGGAGCACCTGCGGCACAACGGCTCAGTGCTCTCGAGCATCCGGGAGACCTCCAAGTTCGAGAAGGACACGGAGGAGGAGCTCACCCGCATCCTCGAGGACGTCAAGCGCGACTACCTCGTCGGCAAGGACGAGCAGGACCGTGTCCAGCGGGCCGACGAGAGCAGGCGCATGTCCGCTGAGGACATCGAGCAGGAGAACATCGTCCGCGGTTGATCCGTCGCCGCCGCCCGCGCCGGCGGGCGGCGCACGGGCCACGGATGCATCCAGGGCGCACGAGGAGAGACATGGGAGCCCAGCAGAGGGTCTACAAGCAGCGGATCAGGTCCGCGCAGGGCATGAAGAAGATCTTCAAGGCCCAGGAGATGATCGCGGCAGCGCGCATCTCCAAGGCCCATGCCCGTGTGCGGGCCACCACCCCGTACGCCGAGGCGATCACCACGGCCATCGGATCGGTCGCCACGAACTCCGATGAGATCGACCACCCGTTCCTGCAGTCCAAGCGCGATGTCAATGGCCGCGTGGGGATCCTGCTGATCACCTCGGACCGCGGCATGGCCGGGGCCTACTCGCCCAATGCCATCCGCGGAGCCGAGCAGCTCGCCAACCTGCTGCGCGACCAGGGCAAGACCCCGGTGATGTACGTGGTGGGGCGCAAGGGCGACAGCTACTACCGCTTCCGCAACCGCGAGCCGCACCGCTCCTGGACGCCCTACAAGGAGGCCGAGCTGCCGGAACTGGGCCGCGAGATCGCCAAGGTCGTCACCGAGGACCTCCTGAGCGAGGACCTCGAGCAGCACATCGACGAGCTGTACGTGGTAGGCACGCAGTTCGAGAGCCGCTTCCAGCAGCGCACCAAGTCCGTGCGCCTGGTGCCCATGGGCGTGGTCGACGCGGATCCGGGCCAGGTGCGGCCCAGCTACCCGCTGTACGCCTTCACGCCGGATCCGGACACCGTGATGGAGCAGCTGATCCCGCGCTACGTCGAGGCGCGGATCATCAACATCCTGCTGCAGTCGATGGCCTCCGAGCACGCCTCCCGCCAGCGAGCCATGAAGACCGCCACGGACAACGCCGAGACCCAGATCAACAAGTTCACCCGACTGGCGAACTCCGCCCGTCAGGCGGAGATCACCCAGGAGATCACCGAGATCGTCGGCGGTGCCGACGCATTGTCGGGCTCCGGACGCAGCGAACGCTGAGAACCACGGACCACCCGAGATCCCGCCGCGAGCGCTCTCGCCCGCCATACCCACGGAGAGTACGGACATGACCACCACCGCCCCCGCCACCACCGAGACCACCACGCCCGGTGGCACCGGCCGCGTCGCCCGCGTCACCGGTGCCGTCGTCGACATCGAGTTCCCCCCGGGTCAGATCCCCGACCTCTACAGCGCGCTGAACACCGAGATCGGCTTCAGCGGTGAGGGCGAGGACGCGCGCACCCTGTGGCTCGAGACCGCGCAGCACCTGGGTGACGGCATGGTGCGCGCGATCGCGCTCAAGCCCACCGACGGCCTGGTGCGCGGCCAGTCCGTGAACGACACCGGCGCCCCGATCTCCGTGCCCGTGGGCGACGTGACCCTGGGCACCGTGTTCGACGTGACCGGCGCGCCCTTGAACAGGGACGCCGCCACCTTCCAGGTGGAGGAGCGCTGGCCGATCCACCGCAAGGCCCCGAACTTCGACGACCTCGAGTCCAAGACCCAGATGTTCGAGACCGGCATCAAGTCGATCGACTTGCTCACCCCGTACGTGCAGGGCGGCAAGATCGGCCTGTTCGGCGGCGCCGGTGTGGGCAAGACGGTGCTGATCCAGGAGATGATCTACCGCGTGGCCAACAACCACGACGGCGTCTCCGTGTTCGCCGGCGTGGGTGAGCGCACCCGCGAGGGCTGGGACCTCATCGAGGAGATGACTGAGTCCGGCGTGATCGAGAAGACCGCCCTGGTCTTCGGCCAGATGGACGAGCCGCCGGGCACCCGCCTGCGCGTGGCGCTCTCGGCCCTGACCATGGCGGAGTACTTCCGCGACGTGCAGAGCCAGGACGTGCTGCTGTTCATCGACAACATCTTCCGCTTCACCCAGGCGGGCTCCGAGGTCTCCACCCTGCTGGGCCGCATGCCCTCCGCGGTGGGCTACCAGCCCAACCTGGCTGACGAGATGGGCGTGCTGCAGGAGCGGATCACCTCCACCCGCGGCCACTCCATCACCTCGATGCAGGCGATCTACGTGCCGGCCGACGACTACACCGACCCGGCCCCGGCCACCACGTTCGCCCACCTCGACGCCACCACCGAGCTCTCCCGTGAGATCGCCTCGCGCGGCCTGTACCCGGCCATCGACCCGCTGTCCTCGACCTCGCGGATCCTAGACCCCCGGTACATCGGCCAGGACCACTACGACACCGCGGTGCGCGTCAAGCAGGTCCTCCAGCGCAACAAGGAGCTGCAGGACATCATCGCGATGCTGGGCGTGGACGAGCTGTCCGAGGAGGACAAGGTCACCGTCTCGCGGGCCCGCCGCATCCAGCAGTTCCTGTCCCAGAACACCCACATCGCCAAGCAGTTCACCGGTGTGGACGGCTCCGACGTGCCGCTGCGCGACACCATCGAGGGCTTCAAGGGGATCTGCGACGGCGAGTTCGACCACATCCCCGAGCAGGCGTTCTTCAACGTGGGCGGCATCGACATGGTGATGGAGGCCCACCACCGGATCCAGAAGGAGCTCGGTCAGTGAGCACCCTCGAGGTCACCTTCGTGACGGCCGACCGCACCGTGTGGTCCGGTCGCGCCGCCCAGGTGGTGGTGCCCGCCGCCGACGGCTCGATGGGCATCCTGCCGCAGATGCAGCCCACGCTGGCGGTATTGGACCGCGGTCTGGTGCGCATCATCGCCGAGAGCGGTGAGGTCACCGAGCGCGACGTGGTCGGCGGCTTCGTCTCCGTCGACAGCGACGTGGTCACCATCGCCGTGGACGAGGCGGTGCGCGTCGGCGGCTCCGGGCGCTGACCCGCACCGCTCATCCATGCCCGAGCTGAGCATCCCGGTCCTCCTGGTGGGGATCGGGGTGCTCTTCGTCGTGCTGGCGGCGGCCGTGATCGGGCGGCAGCTGTTCGTCTCCCGTCAGCGCGGAGCCTTCGACTGCACGCTGCGCAGGCGCGGACTGACGGGACCCGAGAGCTGGCAGCGCGGCCTGATGCGCTTCGGCACGGATCGGGTGCGGTGGTTCCGGGCCTTCTCGATGCGGCTGTCGCCCTCGGCGGTGATCCGCCGGGCGGACATCGCGGAAATGACCCGTAGGCGCCTGCCGGCGCAGGTCGATGGTGACGAGGACGCCTGCCTGGTGGTGTTCCACCTGCGCAGCGGGCAGGAGCTCCAGGCGATTGTGGACCTCTCTGCCGGGGCGGCTCTGAACTCCTGGCTGGAAGCGGCACCGACCGGGATGGTCATCGGGGACGCGGACTGAGCCGCGGCTCAGATCTCCTCGCCGGCGCGCAGCACCGTCACCGGGTGGAACTGCGCGTCCACCAGCAGCACATCCGCACGGCACCCCGAGGTGAGGGACCCGATGCGCTCCTGCAGCCCGAGCACCCGGGCGGGGACCGCGGTGGCGGCACGGACGGCCCGCACCAGGTCCACTCCCGAGCCCAGCACCGTGTGGCGCAGCACGTCCAGCAGGTGAGCGGTTCCGCCCGCGACGGAGCCGCCGTGGGTGAGGGTGGCGACACCGCCAGCCACCGTGACGTCCTGCGCGCCCAAGCTGTACTGACCATCCGCCATGCCGGCGGCGGCCATCGCGTCGGTCACCAGCATCACGTGGTCCTCCGCGGCCACCGCGAACACGTGCGCGACGGTGCGGTGGTCCAGGTGCACGCCGTCAGCCACCAGCTCGACCACCATCTGTCCGCGCGCGGCGGCGTCCAGGCAGGCCAGCGCGGGGCCGGGGTCACGGTGGTGGATGGGGCGCATGCCGTTGAACAGGTGAGTGGCGGTGGGCAGCGCGGAGCGGCCGCGTGCGCGCTGCAGGGCCTGCAGCGAGCGCTCGACGCCTTGGGTCATCTCGGCGCTGGTGCAGTCGGTGTGGCCGAGCGACGGGATCGCCCCGGACTCCGCCAGCGCCGTGATCACCGCACCCGCGTCCTCCGCCTCGGGCGCGACGGTCATGGTGGCCAGAGAACCACCGGCGATGGCCGCCAGCTCGCGCACCAGCTCGGCGTCGCCGCCGGTGATGTGCTCGGGGTTCTGGGCGCCCTTGCGGGCCTCGGAGATGAACGGACCCTCCAGGTGGATGGCCGCGATCTCCCCGTCGGCCGCGAGCTGCGCCAGGTCCGCCACCCGCTGCCGCAGCGTGTCGGGGGAGGCGGTGACCAAGGAGGCGACCAGGGAGGTGGTGCCGTGGCGGCGGTGCTCACGCACGGCGTCCATCATCTGCTCGGGCCCGGAGGCGTCAGGGAAGGACGCCCCACCGCCACCGTGGCAGTGGATGTCCACCAGACCCGGAAGGATCAGCCCGTCGTGCCGGACGGTGCGCTGGGCGTTGTACTGCGGCGCCTGGACCGCAGGTCCCGACCAGAGGATCTCGCCGTCGCCCAGCAGCACCAGTGCTCCCGGGACCACGCCCCGTTCCAGGACGGCGGTGCCGTGCAGTGCCAGCTCCGCCTGCAGGGAGGCGCCCTCCGGGCCGAGCTCGGGCACGGAGTGGTCGGCGTCGGTGGGCTCAGCGGGGGCCATGGCTCTCCTGTGACGGTGCTGCGGGGGTTGTGAGGGGGTCAGAACAGGCGGGACTCCACGTCGTCGATGCCCCGCAGGGCGTCGTAGTCGAGGGTCACGCAGTCGATGTCGCGGTCGCCGGCCAGGACCTTCGCCTGGGGCTTGATCGCCTGCGCCGCGAACACGCCGCGCACGGGCGCGAGCAGGGGATCGCGGTTGAGCAGGTCGAGGTAGCGGGTCAGCTGCTCGACGCCGTCGATCTCGCCGCGCCGCTTGATCTCGATGGCCACCGTCTGTCCCTCCGGATCGCGAGCGAGGATGTCCACCGGCCCGATGGCGGTCGCGTACTCGCGTCGCACCAGGGTCCAGCCGGCGCCCAGGGTGTCGATGTTCTCGGCCAGCAGGGCCTGCAGGTGCGCCTCGACGCCGTCCTTGCGCAGCCCCGGGTCCACGCCCAGCTCATGACTGGAGTCCTCGAAGACCTCGTGCAGGCGCACCCGCAGCCGATCGCCGCTCTTGTCGTGCACCACGTCCCACTGCTCGATCCACTCGCCCTCGGGATCATCGGCGATCTCGTCGTCGCTGCGGCGGGTGGTGGTGAGGGTGCACGGCGGGGTCATCCAGTTCAGCGGCTTGTAGCTGCCGCCGTCGGAGTGGACCAGGACGCTGCCGTCGGCCTTGAGGATCAGCAGTCGCGGTGCCAGGGGCAGATGAGCGGTGAGCCGACCGGTGTAGTCGACAGAGCAACGGGCAACCACGAGACGCACCCGGCCAGAGTACGGCATCCGTGGGCGGGTGCACCTGCTCACGTCCCCCTGTTCGGTGGCGGGGGCCGATCGTATCGTGGGAAGGTCCGCCGTCGGGGAAGGAACCCGGCACGCTCCCAAGGAGAAGAACCATCGTGCAACGCGTCCTTGCCGTCCTGCTGGTGCTGCTCGGTGTGGCGGGACTGGTGCTCGGCAGGCTGGGGGAGACCGTCTGGGCTCCCGCCACGGAGCGCACCGCCACCGTCGAGCTGAGCGATCCCGGTCCCGCTGTGCTGATCGACCCCGGTGTGCTGTACGTCGGAGGGCGGGAGGGCGAGGTCGCCATCACCGGCGCCTCCGATGTCTCCCTGATCACCGCTCCGAACGGCGACATCGAGGCCTGGCTGGGCGACTCCCGCTACACGCGGGTGACGGGCCTGTCCGACTGGCAGACCATCACCACCGAAGAGGTGAACCCCGAGGGGCCGGCCGAGCTGCCCGCCCCCACCGAGTCCGACCTGTGGCGCACCGTGGACACCTCCCCCAGCCCGGTGACCCTCGACGTGGCCGAGTTCGCCGCACAGGAGCACGCGCCCAACGAGCAGATGTACCGCGCGATCCTGGTGGTGACCGACGGCACCGCCCCCGGCGCGGAGTCCATCTCGATCACCTGGCCGGTGGAGGCCAAGAACGAGTGGGTCCCCTACGCGTACGCGGGCGGTGCGACCCTCGCCGTGATCGGACTGGTCCTGCTGGTGGTCTCCGCCGGCACCCGTCGCCGTGAGGACGAGGACGAGCCGGTCGAGGAGGCCGACGAGCCCGCGGCCGCGGTGGCACCCGCTGCTGCCGCCGGTGCGGACCCGCGCCGGTTCCCGAGGGCGGAGCGCACCGAGCCGCAGACCGAGCGCATCGACCCGCAGGCCGCCCCGGGGGACGACGGCACCAACGGGACCGACGAGGGCGGCTCGCACCCGGCGGAGGTGCGCTGATGACCCCGACCGCTGACCACTCACCGAGCAAGGACTGCCCCATGCACGCTGCCGAGCCGCCCGTGTCCCCCGCTCCCGAGGCGACGCCATCGCCGCTGGGCCGCCGAGGCCTGCTGCTCGGTACCGGCACCCTGGTGGCCGGTGCCGTGCTGGCCGCCTGCGCATCCGAGCCGGAGCCCCCTGCGGCTCCGCCCACGGGCCCCACCCTGGCCGAGCCCACCCCGGTGACGGGGGAGGGGCAGTTCGAGACCTTCGTGGCCGAGATCCATGACGCTGTGGCAGCGGCCGACGAGGCCCGTGATGCGGCACTGCTGGCGCCGCGCGTGACCGGCTCCGCGGCGGAGTTCCGCACCGCGGCCTACGGCATGATCGCCAAGGCCGAGGAGTGGGCCGCGGATCTCAAGCACCCCGGCAAGGAGCTGATCGTCCCCATGACCTCTGTGGGCGAGGCATTCCCGCGGGTGGCGATCGCGCTGGTCGCCGACTCGGTCGACGAGGGCGTGCCCTACTTCATGGTGCTGCAGCAGAACGACGCCCGGTCCCCGTACACCACCTGGGGATGGGCACAGCAGGCCGTGGGCGTCGACATGCCGATGGTCCCCGACCAGCGAGTGGGCGCAGAGCCCGTGGCCGCGGACGAGTCGGGGCTGCTGAGGACCCCGGCCGAGGCCCTCGCGCTGTACGCCAAGGTGCTCAGCGACGGCGACGGCGCCGATCCCGACGACCTGCTGGCCCCCAACCCCTTCCAGACCGCCACCCATGAGCGCATCCAGGCCGAGCGTGCCGAGCTCAACGCCGGCGTGGAGTGGGACGAGGCCGCCACCATCAAGGAGGTGTACACGGTCAAGGACGGAGAGTTCGCCGGCCTGCGCACCGACGACGGCGGCGCCATCGTGATGGGAACCCTGATGTCCACCCGCAAGGTGAACGTGAAGGACGGCGCCACCATGAGCTACGCCGAGGACAACAAGTACACCAAGCTGATCGGGAAGAAGGAGTTCACCGACACCTACGTGCGTCAGTACGGCACCACGGTGGCGATGTACATCCCGCCGGCGGATGCGGGCACCCAGATCCAGCCCATCGGAGGCACCCAGTCCGCGCTCGGTGCGAGCGGGAGCTGAGCCCGCTTCTCTCTAGACTGGTGCCATCACCGACCGTTCAAGGAGCACACACGTGACCGATCCCTACGGCATCATCGACCTCGCCTCCCTCAAGAAGCCCACCGGGGCGGCCGCCGGCAGCGGTGGCGCCGCGGGTAGCTCGGCGCCCGGTACCCATGAGGTGGCGGTCACCGAGCAGGGCCTCGAGCAGCTGGTGGCAGACTCCCAGCGCATCCCCACCCTGCTGCTGGTGACCAGCTCCCGCGTGCCGGAAGGCCAGGCGTACCTGGACGCGATGCGCCGCGCGGTGGACGCCAAGGGCGGTGCCCTGCGCCTGGCCACGGTGGACGCCGACACCCAGCAGCGGGTCGCCGCAGCACTGCGCGTGCAGCAGCTGCCCACCCTGATGCTGCTGCTGATGGGGCAGGTGCAGCCGATCGCCGAGGCCGTGCTCCCCCTGAGCGAGATCGAGCCGCTGCTCACCCAGATCCTCGACGTGGCCCGTCAGCAGGGGATGGAGCTGCCCGAGGCCGAGGGGCAGGACGCCGCGCAGATGCCCGCCGAGGAGCCGCTGCCGCCCCTGGTGGCCGAGGCCTACGAGGCCATCGAGGCCGGGAACTTCGATGCGGCCGTCACCGCCTTCGAGAAGCAGCTCGACCAGGCCCCGGCCGATGCGGAGGCGAAGGCCGGGCTGGCCACCGTGCAGCTGATGCGGCGCACCCAGGGCGTGGACCTCGAGAGCGTGCGCACGGACGCCGCGAACTCCCCGCGGGACCTCCAGGCGCAGCTGCTGGCCGCCGATGTCGACATGCTGGGCGGTCACGTCGACGACGCGTTCGGGCGCCTGCTGGACCTGCTGCGCGGCGCCGATCAGGAGACCAAGGACGCGGTGCGCGCCCGCCTGCTGGAGCTGTTCGAGATCGCCGGCTCGGGCGATCCTCGCGTGGCCGCCGCCCGCAAGCGCCTGGCGAACCTGCTGTACTGACGCGCCTTTACCGCCGCGCGGCGGACTGCGCAGCACAGGCAACGGCCCGGACCCCGCGAGGGGATCCGGGCCGTTGCGCTCGGTTCCGTGAATGCGCCCTCAGCCGCGGCGCAGGCGCTCCGGTGCCAGCACCACCGCACCCAGCGGCGGAACGGTGAGCCGCACCGAATGCTCCCGGCCGTGCATCGGCACCTGCTCGACGTGCACCTTGCCGAGGTTGCCCACGCCGCTGCCGCCGTAGACGGGGGCATCGGAGTTGAGCACCTCGAGCCAGGCCCCGCCCTCCGGCATCGGCACGCGGTAGTCGTGCCACGGCTCGGTGGAGAAGTTCAGCACCACCACCACCGGGTCCCCGGCGCGGTTGCGGCGAACGAAGCAGAGCGTGTTGTGGCCGGCGTCGTCCCCGATCAGCCACTCGAATCCCTGCGGGTCCTGGTCCAGCTGGTGCAGGGCATCGAACTCCACCTGGAGGGCGTTGAGGTCCTTGACCAGCTGCTGGGCACCGCGGTGCAGCGGGTACTCCAGCAGCCACCAGGGCAGGCCCGCCTGCTCGGACCATTCGGTGCCCTGGCCGAACTCGGAGCCCATGAACAGCAGCTGCTTGCCCGGATGGGTCCACTGGTAGGCCAGGAAGGTGCGCAGCGAGGCCGCCTGCTGCCAGTCGTCCCCGGGGGCCTTGCGCAGCAGGGAGCCCTTGCCGTGGACCACCTCGTCATGGCTGATGGGTAGCACGAAGTTCTCGGAGTACTGGTAGACCATCGAGAAGGTGAGCTCGCCGTGGTGGTACTGGCGGTTGATCGGGTCCTCGCCCAGATACACCAGGGAGTCGTGCATCCAACCCATGTTCCACTTGAAGCCGAAGCCCAGCCCGCCCACGTCCGTGGGACGGGTGACGCCGGGGAAGGAGGTGGACTCCTCGGCGATCATCACGATGCCGGGCGCGCGCTTGTAGGCGGTGGCGTTGGCCTCCTGCAGGAAGTCGATCGCCTCGAGGTTCTCCCTCCCGCCGTGGCGGTTGGGGATCCACTCGCCCTCCTTGCGGGAGTAGTCCAGGTACAGCATGGAGGCCACCGCGTCGACCCGCAGGCCGTCCACGTGGAACTCCTCCAGCCAGTAGCAGGCGTTGGCGACCAGGAAGTTGCGCACCTCCTTGCGGCCCAGGTCGAAGATGTAGGTGCCCCAGTCGGGGTGCTCACCCTTGCGCGGATCGGCGTGCTCGTACAGCGGGCCGCCGTCGAATCGCGCCAGTGCCCATTCGTCCTTCGGGAAGTGCGCGGGCACCCAGTCCATGATCACGCCGATGCCGGCGGCGTGAAGGGTGTCGATGAGGTGCCGCAGCTCATCCGGCGAGCCCAGGCGCGAGGTGGGTGCGTAGTAGCCGGTGACCTGGTAGCCCCAGGAGCCGCCGAAGGGGTGCTCCGCCAGCGGCATGAACTCCACGTGGGTGAAGCCCATGTCGGTCACGTAGTCCACCAGCTCGGTGGCCAGCTCCCGGTAGCCGAGCCCCGGGCGCCAGCTGGCCAGGTGCACCTCGTAGATCGACATCCGCGAGGCGACCGCGTCGCTCTCGGCGCGGGCGGCCAGCCAGGCGTCGTCCTTCCATTCGTAGTCGCTGGTGGTGACGACGGAGCCGGTGGCCGGGGGCACTTCGGCCAGACGGGCCATCGGATCGGCCTTGTCGCGCCACACGCCGTCGGAGCCCAGGATGCGGAACTTGTACACCTCGCCGTCTCCGATGCCGGGGACGAACAGCTCCCACACGCCGGAGCCGCCGAGGGAGCGCAGGGAGTGGCTGCGCCCCTCCCAGCCGTTGAAGGAGCCCACCACCTGCACGGCGCGGGCGCTCGGGGCCCACACCGCGAAGCTGGTGCCCTCGACGTCCTCCACCGTGCGCACGTGGGCGCCCAGGGCGCGCCACAGCTCCTCGTGGCGGCCCTCACGGATCAGATGGAGGTCCAGCTCGCCCAGGGTGGGCCAGAAGCGGTACGGCTCCTCGAGGACGACCGGGTCCGCGCCCTCCTCCCACACGACGCGCAGCTGGTAGGAGGTCAGGGCGGCGAGGTTGATCGCGGCCACCCACACCCCGTCGTACTCGTGCTGCATCGGGTGCGCGGCGCCGTCGGCCGTGAGCACCTCAACGGCATGGGCGAAGGGCTTGAGGGTGCGCACGGTGACGCCTCCCTCGTACTGGTGGGCGCCCAGCACCGAGTGGGGGTCGTGGTAGCTTCCGGTGGCGGCCGAGCCCAGTTCGTGCTCGCCGAGCGGCATCACCCGGGGACCGCTGAGGGAGCCGACGGGCTCGTCGACCGACGGTGCCTGGGGTGCGGAGTGCGCCTGGGGGGCGGACTGAACCGGGCCCGCGGGTGCGGAGGGACGCTGCGGGTCCCTCGGGGTGGTGGGGTCGGGGGTCTCAGGCATCTCGTTCCTCCTCGGGATGGATCACGCGCAGGACATGGGCGGGCCGGTCGGCGGCGCTCAGGATCACATACGGGTCGCGGTTCCAGGTGAAGCGCTCACCGGTGAGCAGATCCTCGACCTCGAACTCCTCACCGACGCCCAGCGCCGCAGGATCCAGGTGGAGGGTGGTCCATGCGTCGCGGTCGTGCTCGGTCAGCGAGACCACCAGCACGGTGTCCGCCGTGCCGGTGCCGGTCTCCTCCGCCTCCAGGTGCTTGGAGAACACCAGCACCTGCGGGTCGTCCGCAGTGTGGAAGCGGATGGAGGTGAGGGACTGCAGGGCGGGGTGCTCGCGGCGGATCCGGTTCAGGTCCCGCAGCAGCGGTTCGAGGCTCTCGCCCCGAGCCAGGGCCCCGGCGTAGTCGCGCGGCTTGTACTCGTACTTCTCGTTGTCGATCTGCTCCTGGGCGCCGGGCCGCGGCACGTCCTCCACCAGTTCGTAGCCGGAGTAGATGCCCCAGGTGGGCACCAGGGTGGCCGCCAGGATCGCCCGCAGCACGAAGGCGCGGTGTCCGCCCCCGGTCATGAACGGGGTGAGGATGTCGTGGGTGGTGGGCCAGAAGCTCGGGCGCATGTAGTGCGCCGAGGCGGCGAGCTCCTCGAGGTACTCCCTCAGCTCGACGGGGGAGTGGCGCCAGGTGAAGTAGGTGTAGGACTGGTGGAAGCCGACCTTGCCGAGGGTGTGCATCATGGTGGGCCGGGTGAAGGCCTCGGCCAGGAAGATCACCTCGGGGTGGGTGCGGTCGAACTCCTCGAGCAGCTCCTGCCAGAAGCGCACGGGCTTGGTGTGCGGGTTGTCCACCCGGAACAGGGTCACCCCGTGCTCCACCCACAGCTCGAGCATGTCCCGGATCGCGGTGTACAGGCCCTCGTAGTCGGCCTCGAAGCTCAGCGGGTAGATGTCCTGGTACTTCTTCGGGGGGTTCTCGGCGTAGGCGATGGTCCCGTCGGGACGGATCACGAACCACTCGGGGTGCTCGGTGACCCACGGGTGGTCCGGGGAGCACTGCAGGGCGATGTCCATCGCCACCTCGAGCCCGAGCTCCTTGGCGCGGGCCACGAAGGCATCGAAGTCCTCCATGGTGCCCAGGTCGGGATGGATCGCGTCGTGCCCGCCGTCGGGGGAGCCGATCGCATAGGGCGAGCCGGGATCGCCCTCGCGCGGGTCCAGCGTGTTGTTGCGGCCCTTGCGGAAGGTGGTGCCGATCGGATGGATCGGGGTCAGGTAGGCCACGTCGAAGCCCATGTCGGCGATGCGGTCCAGGGACTCCGCGGCCGTGGCCAGCGTGCCGGAGACCCACCCGCCCTGCTCGGGGTCGAAACGGGCACCCTCGGAGCGGGGGAAGCACTCGTACCAGGAGCCGAACAGGGCCAGCTTCCGGTGCACGACCAGCGGGTACGGGCCCGCGACGGTGACTCCCTCCCGCAGCGGTCGCTCATGCATGACGCCGCGCAGATCCGCCGCCAGGGCCGGACTCACACGGCCGGAGGGTGACAGCGAGGTGTCGCGCAGGCTGCCGATCGCGGCTCGCAGGCGGGGGCCGTCGGCCTCGGGGCGGGTGCCCTCGGTGATCTCCGCCAGGGCGCGCTCCAGCACCTGGACGCCCTCCGCAGCCACCAGCGCGGTGTCGATACCGGCGGGGATCTTCACCTCGGCGGTGTGCACCCAGGTGTCGTAGGGGGAGGAGAAGGCCTCCACGCGGAAGGACCAGTGGCCGGTGGACCCCGGCCGCACGGTGGTCTCCCACAGGTCCAGGCCCGGGTTCACGCTCTCCAGGCGGCGCACCTGCTCGCTGCCGTCAGGAGCGGTGAGCACCACCTGCACACCCATCGCGTCGTGCCCCTCGCGGAAGGCGTTGACGCGGACGGGGACCGTCTCGCCCTCGACGCAGGAGGCGGGGAAGCGCCCGCCGTCCACGACCGGGGAGACATCCATGATCGGGATGCGGCCGATGCCGGCGTCGAGTCCCGCGGGCCGGGTGGTCTCGGGCCGGGAAGTCTCGGGTCGGGAAGTCTCGGGCCGGGATGGCGTGGCGCGCTGCTGCGGCGTCCGGGAGGGGACGGGCCGGCGTCCGGGGGCGATGGGCTCGGGCATGTCTGCTCCTGCCTGCGGTGAGGTCGTCCTGGCGGTTCTCACGATAGCCGCTCGACCGGGGTGATCCCGAGCACGATCACGCTTCCGGGACCGATCGGCACGCGCCCGCCCTGGACCGGCCCGGTGGGCAGGTCCCCCTGGTCCTCCAGCGCGCTGTCGAACAGCACGCGCGTGGGGCCCTCGGGCCAGGGCGCCGACGGCAGCGTGAGCTCCACCCGCTGGGCCTCGGTGGAGATCACGATCAGCAGGTGCTCGGTGCCGCCCGGGCCCGGGACCCCGGGGCGGAGCATCGCCAGCAGGTGCTGGGAGGGGTCCATCCAGTCGGCGTGCTCCATGCCGATGCCGTCGGCCCCGAACCAGGCCACCTGCCCCGCATCCAGGGCGTGGGGATCGGCCGGGCGCAGGAAGTGGGGGCTGCGCAGCTGCGGGTGCTCGGCACGCAGCCGCAGCAGTGCCTTGACCGAGTCCCGCAGGGCGCGGTCCTCCGGGCGCAGGTCCCAGTGGACCCACGAGATCTCGTTGTCCTGGCAGTAGGCGTTGTTGTTGCCGCGCTGGCTGCGGCCGAACTCGTCGCCCGCGGTGAGCATCGGGGTGCCCGAGGCCAGCAGCAGGGTGGCCAGCATCCCGCGGGCCGTGCGCCGGCGGGCCGCCCGCAGGGCGCCGGCCTCGTCGTCGTGGCCCTCTGGCTCCCCTTCGAATCCGTGGTTCCAGGAGCGGTTGTCATCGGTGCCGTCGCGGTTGTCCTCGCCGTTGGCCTCGTTGCGCTTGACCTCGTAGGTGGTGAGGTCGTGGAGGGTGAAACCGTCGTGGGCGGTGACGAAGTTGACCGAGGCCCACGGGGAGCGCAGGGAGCGGCCGACCGGGAGGTTCTCGGGATCGCGCGCTGTGAACAGGTCGCTGGAGGCGGTCAGGCGGGTGGCCAGATCGCGCACCCCGCCCACGGCATCGGTGCCGTGGCGCCGTCGCACCGCACGGTCGGAGAGCCAGAAGGCACGGATGTCGTCCCGGAAGGAGTCGTTCCACTCCGCGAACGGGGCGGGGAAGCTGCCGGTCTGCCAGCCGCCGGTGCCCACGTCCCACGGCTCGGCGATCAGCTTGACCCGTCGCAGCACGGGATCGGTGGCGATGGCGCGCAACAACGGGTGGTCGGGACGGAAGCCGCGCTCGTCGCGGCCCAGGGTGGCGGCCAGGTCGAAGCGGAACCCGTCGACGTGGACCTCCTCCACCCAGTACCGCAGGGAGCTGAGGATCAGGTCCATCACGTGCACCGAGCGCGGGTCGAGGGTGCCGCCGGTCCCGGTGACGTCCAGGAAGGATCCGTGGTCCATCCAGTAGTACTCGCGGTTGTCCAGCCCCCGCAGGGACAGGGACGGCCCGCCCGCCCCGCCCTCGGCGGTGTGGTTGTACACCACGTCCAGCACCACCTCCAGGCCTGCCGCGTGGAGGCTGCGCACCAAGGTCTTGACCTCGTCCAGCACGGCCTGGGCGCCCGCACGCTGGGCGGCCGCCGTGGCCAGGCCCGGCTCCGGCGCCAGGAACGACAGGCTCGAGTAGCCCCAGTAGTTGGTCAGGCCCAACCGGGTCAGGTGCGGCTCGTCCATCGCCGCGTGGATCGGCAGCAGTTCGACGGTGGTCACACCCAGGTCCCGCAGGTAGCCGGTCACGGCGGGATGGCCCAGCCCGGCGTAGGTGCCGCGCTGCTCGGCCGGGACGTCCGGATGCAGCCGGGTGAAGCCCTTGACGTGCAGCTCGTACAGCACGGTCTCGTCCCAGTCCACCAGGGGGCGCAGATCGCCCTGCCAGTCGAAGCGGTCGCTGGTGACCACCGACCACACCGCCGTCTCCGCGTCGTCCTGGCCGCTGGGGACCAGCTGCTCGCCCACCGGGTCGAGCATCGCGTCGACCTCATGGGCGAAGAAGGAGCTCAGCAGGGGAGAGGTGTGGGAGATGCCGCGGGCGTAGGGATCCACCAGCAGCTTGCGAGGGTTCCCGTAGAGCCCGGCCTCGGGGTTCCACGGCCCGTGCACCCGCAGGCCGTAGCGGGTGCCGGGCGTCATCCCCGTGACGTGGTCCCAGCGCAGACCGCCGTCGTAGTGGCGCAGGCGTCGGCGCACCTCGGTGCTCCCGCTCTGGATGCAGAGGTCCACGTGGCCGGCCCGAGGTGCGGCCACCGCGAAGGTCCCACGACCGAGCTCGTCCACGCTGAGACCGGGGGCGGTGGGAGCCACCGGCGGGGTGGGGCGGTCGAAACGATCGGCATGCACCTCGGCATTGTTTCATCGTCGTCGCCAGGTACAGACCGCATCCTGCCCGCCCCGTGGTGCGACAGCGGCTAGTATCGCCTCGGTGCCCCGTGCTCCGTCCCGGTGCCGGACGCCGACCGTCCTCGGGGGAGGAACGGGCACCGTTCACCGAACAGTCCGCCGACGGGGGAGCCGCAGCAGATGAGCCAGCCACCGAACCAGCAGCCCGCCCGCCCCGGTGCGCCTGGCGCGCCCTCCGATCAGCCCGGTCGGGGCCACAGCGGCGGGCCCCAGCGCGGTGCCGGCTCCTTCGCACCGTCGGCCGCCTCGATCGCCCCGGCCGACATGGAGCGCTCCGCCGACATCGTGCGCACCATCACCGAGGTGTTCCAGTCCCGCGTGGTGGGGCAGGAGAACCTGCGGCTGAGCCTGCTCACCTCGCTCGCCGCCGGTGGCCACGTGCTGCTGGAGTCCGTGCCCGGTCTGGCCAAGACCACGGCCGCCAGCGCGCTGGCCTCGGCGATCACCGGCTCCTTCTCCCGTATCCAGTGCACCCCGGACCTCATGCCGAACGACATCATCGGCACGCAGATCTTCAACTACGGCTCCGGCACGTTCACCACCCAGCTGGGGCCGGTGCACGCCAACGTGGTGCTGCTGGACGAGATCAACCGCTCCTCGGCCAAGACCCAGTCGGCGATGCTCGAGGCGATGCAGGAGCGCCAGACCTCCATCGGCGGCGAGATCCACAGGCTGCCCGAGCCGTTCATGGTGCTGGCCACCCAGAACCCCATCGAGGAGGAGGGCACCTACGTGCTGCCCGAGGCCCAGATGGACCGCTTCCTGATGAAGGAGGTGCTCACCTACCCGCGCCCCGCCGAGGAGCACGAGATCCTGGACCGCTCCACCGCGGGCAGTCTCACGGGGCCCCGCAAGGCGGTGAAGGCGGTGAGCCTCGAGGACATCCGCTTCCTCCAGGAGATGGTGGACACCGTCTACGTGGACCCCGCGGTCAAGCGGTACATCATCGACGTGGTCTTCACCACCCGCGGTTCCGGGCCCCGACCGGTGCCCAACCTCACCCAGTCGGTGCGGGTGGGCGCCAGTCCCCGAGGCTCCCTCGCCCTGATGCGGGTGGGGCAGGCCCATGCCCTCCTGCACGGGCGGGACTACGTCACCCCGGACGACGTCCGCGCCATGCGCTACGGCGTGCTGCGACACCGCCTGGTGCTCACCTTCGACGCCCTGGCCAGCGGGATCAAGCCCGAGCAGATCATCGACGCGGTGTTCCACGCCGTGCCGATGCCCTGACGCGGGCGCGGAGCGCACCGATGGCGACCTCGCTGCTCACCCGGGTCAAGGCCCGGGTGGACCTGCACACCTCGAACCGGGCGCGCGGCCTGATCCAGGGCCGCGGCCGGTCCCTGTTCAAGGGCAGCGGCGAGGACTTCGACGACCTGAAGTACTACCAGCCCGGCGACAAGATCTCCGACATCGACTGGAAGGCCACGGCGCGCTCGGGCGAGCCGCTGATCCGTCAGTTCAACGAGGAGCGGGTGCGGCACCTCTCGATCGTGGCCGACACCTCCTCGGCGATGGCCGCGACCGCCGCCGACGGCAGCTCCAAGCGCGACACGATGGTGATGGCCGCCGGGATGATCTGCTACCTGGCCCAGAAGAGCGGGGACCTGGTGGGCCTGGTCGCCGGGGACGACTCCCACCCTATCCAGCTTCCGGCCCGCTCCAGCGACGGCCACCTCGAGCTGCTGCTGCGGACCATCCAACAGGCCACCACCACCGCCTCGCCCCCGAAGGACACGGCCTGGCTGCTCGAGCGGGCCTTCCGCGTCACCAGCCGCTCCACCCTGATGACGATCATCACTGACGAGGCCGGGCCCGACGTCGAGGACTTCTCGCTGCTGCGCCGCCTGACCACCCGCCACGACGTGATGGTGGTGCGCATCGCCGATGCCGACCCCCTGCAGCCCGCCTCCCTCGACTTCGACGTGGTGGATGTGGACTCCCCCCGGGAGATCGCCTCCATAGCCCGCACCTCCAAGCGGGTGGCGCAGGACGTCCAGGCGTACCGCCAGGCACGTCGGCAGGGCATCGACGAAATGCTGGATCGGCTGCACCTGTCCCACGTGCTGTCCACGGGGGAGACCACCGTGATCGACGACATGGTGACGATGCTGAGGTCGAGGGAGTTCCGCCATGCCCGTGCCTGAACGGATCCTCGCCGCCCCGCCGGAGATCATCGACCCGCCCCAGTACTCGGTGGCCTGGGCGATCCTCGCGATCCTGTGCGCCCTGACCATCACGGCACTGGTGTGGGGCACGCTGCGGATCACCCGGGGGGTCGAGAAGCGTGCCGCCTATCGCCGCCGGCCCAGCGACGTGGAGAACCTCAAGGCCGAGTTCCTGCGCTCGGTCAACGACATCGCCGACCGTCACGAGGCCGGGCAGCTGGAGGCACGGGCCGGGCACCTCGAGCTCACCGGTGTGATGCGGCGGTTCGTACGCCGCACCACCGGGCACGACGTGACCAGCCAGGACGTCTCCACCCTGCTGGCGGAGCCGCGCACCCGACCGGTGGGTGAGCTGATCGCAGCGCTGTACGAGCCGGACTTCGCTCCGGCCTCGGACGCCCAGCTGCACGACTCCGTGCGTCGCGCACGGGAGGTGATCCGGCGATGGTCATGATCTTCTGGTGGGTCACCGCCCTGCTGCTGCTGGCCGCCCTGGCCGTCT
Organism: Brachybacterium sp. p3-SID1565; assembly: GCF_025143785.1. Classification (NCBI taxonomy): domain Bacteria; kingdom Bacillati; phylum Actinomycetota; class Actinomycetes; order Micrococcales; family Dermabacteraceae; genus Brachybacterium; species Brachybacterium sp. p3-SID1565. The sequence continues at coordinate 19,453 of NZ_JAMBDS010000003.1, read as the reverse complement.
GGGCGATCACCTTCTGGAACCGTCGGGCGATGCGGAAGTCGCCCGTGCTGGTGGCGAACTCCTCGTACATGGACCACATCCCGAGCTTCGTGCGCGCCCAGCGCACCGCCCGCGTGGTGCGGGTGCTCCAGGTCGCGATCGCGGTGATCGGCGTGGTCGCCGCATCCCTGCTCTCCGGGCGGATCGCCAGTGAGCGGATCGAGACCCCTGACTTCGCCTCCCGCGACATCGTGCTGTGCCTGGACGTGTCCGGATCGATGTACGAGTACGACACCGAGATCCTGCAGACCTTCGCCGAGATGGTGGACGGCTTCGAAGGAGAGCGGGTCGCACTGTCGATCTTCAACTCCACCAGCCGCACGGTGTTCCCGCTGACCAACGACTACGACCTGATCCACCGCGAGCTCACCGAAGGTGCGGAGGCGATCGACTTCGACGAGTTCGGGTACCGACTGGGCACCCGCGACTACGACGACGAGAAGGTGCGCAAGTACGTCGACTTCGTGGAGGGCACGCGGGGCATCGCCGATGAGGCCTCGATCGTCCCGGACGGCCTGGCCTCCTGCGGGATGCTCTTCGACCGGGCCGAGGAGGACCGCTCCCGCTCGATCATCTTCGCCACCGACAACGAGGTCAACGGCTCCCCGATCTTCACGCTCGAGGAGGCCGCCGACTCGGTCGCACGCCGTGACATCACCCTGTACACCTTCTACCCCGGTGCCTACGAGTGCGGTGAGGAGTGCCTCGCGGAGCTGAGGACGGCCACCGAGGACAACGACGGCGTGCTGTACCAGTCCACGGACCCGGACGCGATCCCCTCGATCATCCAGGACATCCAGCGCACCCAGGCCGCTGCCATGGGGGCCACTCCCACGGTGGTGCGCACCGACCATCCGGGGCTGGGCTTCGTGCTGACGTTCCTGTCCCTGATCGGGGTCATCGCCATCGGATGGAGGGCCCGATGATCCGCCTCGAGCCGCTGATGCCGCTGTGGGCCTCGATCCCGCTGTTCGGTCTGCTGCTGATCGCGTGCGTGACACTGCTGGTGCTGCGGCCCCGCCAGCGGGTGGCGTGGCTGCGCCGCGCCCTGATGGTGATGCTGCTGCTGGTGGTGGCGCTGCGACCGGTCACCCCCCTGGAGGGCGAGCAGACCCAGCGCATGAACGCCAACGTGTTCTTCGTGGTGGACCGCACCGGCTCGATGAACGCCGAGGACTATGCGGAGGGCCGGCCCCGCATGGAGGGCGTCAAGGCCGACATGGACCGCATCATGGGCATGACCGAAGGGGCCCGCTACGGGATCATCGCCTTCGACTCCACCGCCACCGAGCAGCTGCCGCTGACCACCGACGCCGGCGCGGCGCGGGCGTGGATCGACACCCTCACCACCGAGCCCACCGCCTACTCCCAGGGCTCCAATGTCGATCGTCCACTGAACTCCCTGCTCACGGCCCTCTCGGAGACCCGGCAGCAGGACCCTGACTCGCACATCCTGGTGTACTTCCTCTCCGACGGGGAGAACACCGATGAGCGGGAGTCGGAGTCCTTCGGGCAGGCCAACCCCATGGTCGACGGCGGAGCGGTGCTCGGCTACGGCACGGCCGAGGGCGGGCCGATGAAGGCGCGTGGCGGGGAGAACGACGGGGAGTACATCCCCGATGGCGACGGCGGCCAGGGCATCTCCTCGATCGACCAGGCCCAGCTGGAGAAGATCGCCGCGGACCTGGGTGTGCCCTACCTGCACCGCACCGATCCGGAGGCACCCATCGAGGGCACCATGGAGGGGATCACCCTGCGGCCGGTGCCGATGGAGTCCTCGCGCAGCGTCGCCAGCTTCGAGGACTGGTACTGGATCGCCGCGATCCCCCTGGCGGCCCTGTTCATCTGGGAGCTGGGGGAGATGACCTACCGGCTGCCGCGACGGCTGGACCGCTACGACATCTCAGGAGCCCAGCGATGAGCACCTCGACCGATGCCCCGCGCGCCGAGCAGCATGCAGAGCAGGGGGATGCCCCGCTGGAGCGGGCCTCCCGCCCCAAGGGGCGCCCGGAGAACTTCGGCCTGGACGTCACGCGCCTGCGGCGCACCCGGGCCATCGTGTTCGCGATCCTGGCCCTGCCGATCCTGGCGCTGGGACTGCTGATGGTGAAGTTCGTGTCGATGCCGATCACCCAGGCATGGCATCAGTCGGCCTACGAGGACGGTGCCTACCCCACGGCGATCGAGCGCCTGCAGCCGGTGTGGGTGGCCAACTGGTTCGAGCCGTACCTCCCGCACCTGACCCGCGGCACGGACCTGCTGCAGCAGGGCGAGAACGCCGCCGCCGAGGAGGAGCTGCGCCAGGCCCTGGAGAAGTGGAACAACGGCAAGGACCTCAACCAGCCGCTGCACGCCCAGTGCAAGATCATCAACAACCTCGCCATCGCGATCGAGCGCCAGGCCGAGCAGATCGAGGACCCCGCCCAGCGCGCCGACCGGCTGTACGAGGCCGAGGAGCTGATGGCCGTGTGCGGCGGCGGAGGCGGCGGTGGCGAAGGCGAGGGGCAGGGCGGCGGTGGCGAGGGCGAGGGCCAGGGAGGCTCCGGCAACGAGGACTCCGAGACCACCGAGGAGAACGGCGAGCGCATCCGCGAGAAGCGCCGCGAGGCCGATGAGGAGGCCGGCAACGACCCCGACGACCGCGGCACCGAGCAGGGCGGGCAAGGCGACCAGCCCGGCGGGGACTCCCCGCCCCCGGTTGGCGACCCCAAGCGCGAGGACCCCGAGGGGGACGGCCCCGAGGAGGAGGCCCCCACCGACGGCGGCAGCGAGGAGCAGAAGAAGCAGGACGAGCTGGAGGAGCGCAACCGCGACGCCCAGGGCGGCGAGGGCGAGGACGACACCGGTGGCGACCAGGAGGAGACCAAGCCGTGGTGAGACCGGGCGAGGCCCAGCAGGGTGATCGCGCGAGGCTCGACGACCGCGCCTACCTCGACCATGCGGCGACCACGGTACTGCGTCCCGCGGCGCGGGAGGCCTACCTCGAAGCCTCGCTGGTGCGAGGGAACCCTTCCTCGGTGCACACCTCGGGGCGCCGCGCGCGTGCGGTGCTCGATGAGTCCCTGGAGCGCATCGCCGGACTGCTGGGCGTGCCCCGCAGCTGGCTGATCCTCACCTCCGGCGGCACGGAGGCCGACAACCTCGCCATCCGCGCGGTGGCGCTGGGCGCACGGGCAGCCGAGGGAAAGCGCCGGGCCGTGGCTGTCGCCGCGACCGACCACCCGGCGGTGCTGGCGACCGCGCGCTCCCTGGAGGACACCGACCTGAGGCTGCTGCCGGTGGACGGGAACGGGCGCCTGGTGCCCGAGGCAGTGGCCGAGGCCCTCGCCGACGGCACGGTGAGCGTGGCCAGCGCGGCCCTGGCGAACAACGAGACCGGTGCCGTGCAGGACATCGCGGCCCTCGCCGCGCTCGCCCATGAGCGCGGCACGCTGGTGCACACCGATGCCGTCCAGGGCATCGGGCACGTGCCCTTGCCTTCGTGGGAGGACGTCGACCTGATGTCACTGTCGGGGCACAAGATCGGTGCACCGGTGGGAGTGGGCGCCCTGGTCGCGAAGCCCGAGGTGCCGATGGCGGTGACCAGCACCGGGGGCGGCCAGCAGCGCGGTGTGCGCTCGGGCACCCTGGACGCCGCCCATGCCGCCTCCTTCGCGGCGGCCCTGGGGGAGCTGATGGGGCAGCGCGAGCAGGAGAACGCGCACTGCCGCGCGCTCGCCTCACGGCTGCGGGAGGGGATCCGTGCCGTGGACCCCACCGCCCGCCTCACGCTGGAGGAGTCCGCGCCCCAGGCCGGGCACATCGTCCACGTGGTGTTCCCGGGCGCCGACCCCGACTCCCTGCTGTTCCTGTTGGACGAGCGCGGCGTGGACTGCTCGGCCGGATCCGCCTGCTCGGCGGGGGTCACCCAGGCCAGCCCGGTGCTGGCGGCGATGGGCATCAGCGATGCGGATGCCCGGGGTGCACTGCGCCTGTCCCTGGGCTGGAACAGCACCGAGCGCGAGGTCGACATGCTGCTGCGGGCTCTGCCCGAAGCACTGACGAGGGCACGGGCCGTGGGCTCCCTGTTCGGCTGAGGGAGAGGACGCATCTCACGTCCTGTGTGCCGCCCGCCGGCCGCGGGGGTCCGTAGACTCGAGCACCGACATCGGGTTCGATCCGGGCGGGCGCAGCCCCCGGGGGCCCGGACGGCACGCATGATCAGAGGGGACCAGTGGCGTGAAGGTACTGGCGGCGATGAGCGGCGGGGTGGACTCCGCTGTGGCTGCCGCTCGCGCCGTCGAGGCCGGGCACGAGGTCGTGGGCGTGCACATGGCGCTGTCCAAGAACCGCGACCAGCGCCGCACCGGGTCACGGGGCTGCTGCACCGTGGAGGACGCCTCCGACGCCCGTCGCGCCGCCGACCGCATCGGCATCCCGTACTACGTGTGGGATCTCTCCGACGACTTCCACGACCTGGTGGTCGAGGACTTCCTGTCCGAGTACGCCGCCGGGCGCACTCCCAACCCGTGCGTGCGCTGCAATGAGCGCATCAAGTTCGCGTCCCTGCTGGAACGGGCCACCTTGCTGGGGTTCGATGCGGTGTGCACCGGCCACTACGCGACCATCGGCCGCAACGGCCCGGATGGTGCGCGGTCCCTGCACCGCTCGCGCAACAGTGCCAAGGACCAGAGCTACGTGCTCGCGGTGATGGGGCCCGAGGCCCTGGAGCGCTCCCTGTTCCCCCTGGGCGAGTTCGAGGACAAGCAGGCCGTGCGTGAGGAGGCCCGCACCCGCGGCCTCGGGGTCTCCACCAAGCCCGACAGCTACGACATCTGCTTCATCGCCGATGGCGACACCCGCGGATTCCTCGAGCGCAGCCTGGGGGAGGTGCCCGGTGAGGTGGTGGACACCGAGGGTGCCGTGCTGGGGGAGCACAGCGGCACCCACGGCTACACCATCGGCCAGCGCAAGGGGCTGGGGATCCAGCACCCCGCGGCCGATGGTCGACCCCGCTACGTGGTGGACATCGACCCCGGCCGCCGCCAGGTGGTCGTCGGTGCCGCCGAGCTGCTCAGCACCCGTGAGCTGATCGCCGCCGACGTGATCGGCTTCGAGCCGCTCGAGGCCGGCAGGCCCGTCCACGCCCAGATCAGGGCCCACGGCGAGGCCGTGCCCGGGACGATCGAGCATGCCCCCGACGGCGCCGACCGTCAGCTGCGGGTGCGCCTGGACTCACCTGTGCGGGGCGTGGCCCCCGGGCAGACCCTTGTGCTGTACGACGGTGACCGTGTGCTGGCCGCCGCAACCCTGGAGCGCCGCGCATGAACCCCCTGGTCACCGTCACCGGCGACGGCACCTTCCGGGCCCCCCTCGATACGGCCCAGGGGACCGTCGGCGAGCTGGAGGACCCCGTGCTGGCCGCTCTGCTGCGGCTGCGGTCCCTGCTCGGGGACGACCCCGAGGACCAGATCGCCACCAGGCTCTACCTGCCCTCGGCCCTCGGCGTCGACGACATCGACCACCTGCTGCCCGCCTCCTTGGCCCTGCTGACCGGCACCAGCGGCGACCTCACCAGCTACGGCTGGCGCCTGGGGCCGGGCATCGGTCGCGCCTGGCAGCGCGCGCAGGACCTGCGCGACCGCACCCTCGATGCCGCCCGGATCGCACTGCTGGGCTACCAGGGACCGCTCACCGTCACCACGATGGGGCCGGCCACACTGGCGGCCGCCACCTATCTTCCCTCGGGCGAGCGCACCCTGGCCGACCGAGGCGCGGTGAGGGACCTGCCGATGCTGCTGGCCGAGGGGATCGGCGAGCATGTGGCCGCGCTCCGCGAGCGCGTCCCCGGGGCGCGTCCCCACCTGCTGCTGCGGGAGGACGCCGTGGACGCCGTGGTCGCGGGCCGTATCCCCACCCCTTCGGGCAGGCGACGCTACCCGGCCGTGCACGGGCCGCAGGTGGGCACCCTGTGGCGGTGCCTGATCGCGGGCCTCGCCTCCGCCTGCGAGCTGGACCTCGAGGCGATCACCCTGGGCCTCGGCACGCATGTCACCGTGCTGCGCACGGCCCGCGAGATCGGGGTGCGGCGTCTCGCTGTCTCACCGGCCCGCCTGCCCGCGCTCGAATCGGCCGACGGGCGCGAGCTGTGGGAGGAGCTGGCCGCGGCCCATGACGCGGGCTGCCGGCTCGAGCTGGCCGTCGACCCCCGTACCGGCGGCATGAGCGCCGTGCTGGACCGTGTGCTGGAGACCTGGCAGAAGCTGGGGTACGGCCCGCGGGATGCGGCCGGGTTCACCCTGATCGCGCACACCGGGGCCTCACACGCCGTGCGCGGTTCGCGACCGGACCCGTCCGAGCAGCCCGATCGCTCGTCCCTGCTGGACGAGTCGACGATCGAGGCGCTCCTGCGGGCGGCCCCCGCGTGGGCCGAGCGCGTGGAGAGCTGATAGCCCGACGCCGTCAGGCCGCGAGCAGCGCGCCTGCCAGCCCGGTGCCCGTGACCACCACCAGCACCAGTGCTGCCAGGACGACGGGCCGGCCGCCCACTCCGCGCAGCAGGGAGATCCGCACCCCCGTTCCGAGCGCGAACATCGCCGCGGCCAGCAGCAGCGCCTGGGCCGGCTGCGCGAGGCCCAGCACCGGCTCGGGCAGGATCCCCGTGGAGCGCACCGCCACTGCCACCAGGAACCCCAGGATGAAGCCCGGGATCAGTGGCACGCCAGCAGCGCCGCCGCCGTCATCGCCCTCCACGGACTCGGCCGCGGCGCGGCGCAGGCTCAGCGTGACCACCGCCGCCACCGGGGCCAGCATCAGCACCCTGCCCAGCTTCACCACCACCGCGGCGCTCAGCGCCGGATCCCCGATCAGGCTGCCGGCGGCGACCACCTGGGCCACCTCCAGCACGGACAGCCCCGTCCAGATCCCCGCGGTCTCCTGCGGCAGTTCCAGCAGGTGGGCGAGCACGGGCATCAGGGGGATCATCAGGGTTCCGAACACCACCACCAGCGCCACCGCCGTGGCCGTGCGTGTCTCGTGCTGGGCCGCACGTTCCGGGTCGCGATCCCGGTGGGCCCCGGCGAGCACACCGCTGATACCGGCCACGGCCGCGGCCCCGCAGATCGAGAAGCCGCAGCTGATCAGCGCGGTCAGGTCCGCGGGGAGGCGCAGCAGGCGACCGATCAGCAGCCCGCTGCCCACGCCGACCGCCACCACCGTCACGATCGCAGCGATCACCACCGGCCCCAGCGCCAGCACGTCGCCGAGTGCCAGCTGCAGTCCCAGCAGCACGATGCCTGCGCGCAGCACGGTACGGGCCGCGACGTCCAGGCCGGGCTGGAGCGCGGGGTGTACCAGAGGGGAGTTCGCCAGCGCCGCACCCAGCAGGATCGCGACCAGTGCGGGGGAGGCGGCCGGGACCATGCGGCTCAGCGCCACCGTGGCCGCGCCGACCTTCAGGCTCAGCAGGAGCCCGGGCAGCACGCCGCGCGCACGGTGCTGCACCGAACCTCCGGACCCGCTGTCCGTCATGAGGGTGGGGCCGGGGCGGTCTGCAGGGGTGGACGTGGTGGGCACAGCAGTTCGCGGCATGGAGATCAGCCTCCGCCTGCCCGCGCTGCGGCGGAACCCCCGCGATCGGCCCACCCCATATCATCAGTGATATGGAGAGGTCGCGTGCACGCTCGGACATCGGCTCCCTCGAGCTGCTCGTCACCATCGCAGAGCGAGGCAGCCTCTCCGCGGCCGCGGCGGCCCTGGACATCGCCCAGCCCAATGCCTCCCGGCAGCTCTCCCGCCTCGAGCGGCTCCTGGGGGTGAGACTGTTCGATCGGGGCACCCGCGGCACCGAGCCCACACCGGCCGGCCGGGTCGCCGTCGAGCACGCCCGCCGAGTGCTCGATGCGGCCGACGGCCTCGTGGACCAGGTACGGGCCGCGGCCGGCAGCGGGCGGGTGCGCATCGTGGCCTCCCAGACCATCGCCGAGCACCTGATGCCCACATTCCTGGCAGCCCTCGCGGCGGACCTGCCCGGGGTGCCCGCCTCCTTCGAGGTGGAGAACACCGCCGGCGTGCTCGCCGCCGTCCGACGCGGGCGGGCCGATCTTGGCTTCGTGGAAGGGGCCGAGGACCCCGTCGGGCTCCACAGTCGCGTGATCGGGCACGACCGGCTGGTAGCGGTGGTCGCCCCCACCCACCCGTGGGCGCACGGCACCGGCATCGCGGCCCGTGCGCTGGCCGACACCCCGCTGATCGTGCGGGAGGAGGGGTCCGGCACCCGTGAGGTGCTTGCCCGTGCTCTTGCGCCGCTCCCCACCGCCGAGCCCGCTCTCGTCCTGCACTCCAACGCGGCCGTGCGCACGGCGGCGGCGGGTGGTGCCGGTTGCGCGCTGCTGAGCGAGCTGGTGGTCGCCGCCGATATCCGCGAGGGCCGACTGGTGCGCGTCCCGGTGCACGGGCTGGACCTGCGCAGATCCCTGAGAGTGGTGTGGGACGGCCCCTGGCCCGCGAGGCTCGACGGTGCTCTGCACGCACTGATCGATCAGCAGGGGTGAGGCGTCGGTGGGGCCTGACAGAATGTGCCCCGTGAGCAGAACGCCGAAAGATCAGACCGACGCCCCCGCCGAGCACAGCGACGCCCGGCCGGCGCAGGAGCGCATCGCCGAGCTCACCGCGAGGATCGAGCAGGCGCGCGTGGAGTACTACGAGCACGACGCCCCGACGCTCTCGGACGCCGAGTACGACCAGCTCGAACGGGAGCTGCGCACCCTCGAGGAGGCGAACCCGCAGCTGGCGGCCGCTGATTCGCCCACGCAGACCGTCGGCGGCGCAGTCGCGGTAGGTTTCGCCCCTGTCGCCCACATCGAGCGGATGATGAGCCTGGACAACGCCTTCGAGCTCGAGGAGATCGATGCCTGGGCCGCCCGGGCCGCGGAAGGCCTGGGTGCCGGTGCCTCCGAGGTGCGCTACCTGACCGAGCTGAAGATCGACGGCCTCGCCATCTCCCTGGTGTACGAGAACGGCGCGCTGGTGCGGGGCGTGACCCGGGGTGACGGCCGCGTGGGGGAGGACGTCACCGCCAATGTGCGCACCATCGAGTCGGTGCCCCACCGCCTGCACACCGAGGACCCGCCCGCGCTGCTGGAGGTGCGCGGAGAAGTGTTCTACCCCACCGCCGCGTTCGAGGAGCTCAACGAGCAGCGCCGCGAGTCGGGGCTGGCCGAGTTCGCCAATCCCCGCAACACCGCAGCGGGGTCCCTGCGGCAGAAGGACTCCTCCGTGACCGCCTCGCGGGCGCTCGCCATGTACGTGCACGGGATCGGCACCCATGAAGGGGTCAGCGTCGGTTCGCAGTCCGAGGTGTACGAGCTGCTGGCCTCCTGGGGGCTGCCCACCTCCCCCCACACACGTGTGCTGAAGGGCCTGGAGCAGGTGCGGGAGTTCATCACCGAGCGGGGCGAGAAGCGGCACGACGTCGAGCACGAGATCGACGGCATCGTGATCAAGATCGACTCCTTCGCGCAGCAGCGCGCCCTGGGCTCCACCTCCCGAGCACCTCGCTGGGCGATCGCCTTCAAGTACCCGCCCGAGGAGGTCACCACGAAGCTCCTGGACATCCAGGTCAACGTGGGCCGTACCGGGCGGGTGACGCCCTACGGCGTGATGGAGCCGGTGAAGGTGGCCGGCTCCACGGTGGAGATGGCCACCCTGCACAACCAGTTCGAGGTGGAGCGCAAGGGCGTGCTGATCGGCGACACCATCGTGCTGCGCAAGGCGGGGGACGTGATCCCCGAGATCCTGGGCCCCGTGGAGGCGCTGCGCGACGGCTCCGAGAAGCCCTTCGTGATGCCCTCCCACTGCCCCTCCTGCGGCACGGCGATCAAGCCGGAGAAGGAGGGCGACAAGGACTGGCGCTGTCCCAATGCGAAGGACTGCCCCGCCCAGGTCACCGGGCGTATCGAGCACGCCGCCTCCCGCGGGGCCTTCGACATCGAGTCCCTCGGTGAGGAGTCCGCGATCGCGCTGACCGACCCGGACAAGCGCCGCGAGCAGGCCCTCGCCGCCCTGCGTGCCGGCCATGCCGTGCACGTGCCGATCCGCACCGCGGAGGCGCTGGCGTCGGAGTCCTTCGCGGTGATCCAGGGCGGCCAGGTCACGGGCGGCACCGACGGGGTACCTCAGCTGCGCATCACCCGCGAGGACGATCCCGCCCTGCCCGCCCCCCAGCAGCCCGTGGTGCGCACCGGGGAGAACCTCTTCGACCTCACCGCGGAGGATCTCCACGAGGTGGTGGTGTGGCAGCCCGAGCGGCGCGACGGTGAGCCGACGGGTGACTGGCGCATCACCCCCGCGTTCTGGTCCCGCCCCGCGTGGCGCTACTACAAGCGCGATGCGCAGTGGCGGCAGGTGGGCCAGGAGCGCCCCGCCGCGAACACCGTGAAGCTGATCGAGGAGCTGGAGAAGGCCAAGGACCAGCCGCTGTGGCGGGTGCTGGTGGCCCTGTCCATCCGGCACGTGGGGCCCACCGCCGCCCGCTCCCTGGCCACCGCCTACGGCTCGATGGACGCGATCCGCGCGGCGAGCGTCGAGGAGCTGGCCGGCACCGACGGGGTGGGCCCGATCATCGCCGAAGCGGTCACCGAGTGGTTCGCTGTGGACTGGCACGACGCCCTGGTGCGCGCCTGGGAGGCCAGCGGTGTTCGCATGGCCGACGAGGTCGAGGAGGGCTTCGTGAAGACCCTCGAGGGCCTCACCGTGGTGGTCACCGGCGGCTTGGAGGGCTTCACCCGCGACGGCGCCAAGGAGGCGATCATCTCCCGCGGCGGCAAGGCCTCCGGTTCGGTGTCGAAGAAGACCCACTACGTCGTGGTCGGTGAGAACGCCGGCTCCAAGGCCGCCAAGGCCGAGGAGCTGGGCCTGCGGATCCTCGACGAGGCCGGTTTCGTCGCGCTGCTGACCGAGGGACCCGCAGGCGTGGGGGATGAGCCCGAGGGCAAGAGCGCGGAGGAGTCGTGAGCGCGGAGGCCGACTGACCGACTCGGCTCGGGTCAGGCCCGCTGGGCCAGTGCCAGCGGCAGCACCGGCCCGGAGCCGGCGCGGCGCAGCAGGCGGCCCGCGATGGTCATGGTCCAACGGGTGTCGATCTCGTCGTCCACCAGCAGGATCGGCGCACCGTCCAGTGTCCGGATCGACTCCGCGAGCGTCGGGGTGATGGTGAAGCGGTCCCACAGTGCCGCCACCCGGAAGGCGCTGTTGCGTGCCCCGTGCAGGGGCGCCGCGGCGGGGGAGAGGCCCAGGTCCCCCAGGTCCTGCAAGCGGCCCACCCGGGCGATGCCGCCGGCCAGGGAGCGCACGAGCCGGGGCCGGCTGAGCGAGGGCACCGCGACCACGCCGACCGGGCGCTGCTCCCAGTCCCAGCCCGCCAGCACCTCGATCACCCGCTGTGCGATGCGCGGGGAGATCTCGGCATCGAGGGGATGCCCGCCCTGGTCCACGCCCAGCAGGTCCCGCAGGGGCACGGCCCAGCCCAGGTCGGACATGCGTGCCAGCACCCGGCCCTCCTCGACGCGCTCACCGGCGGGGATGTTCCCCCGCGGCGGCGAGCCGGATTCGGAGCGCACATCCAGGCGGTCCAGCCCCTGGGGCCATTGCTTGCGCGCATCCACCGGTACGCCCACCCGGTCCAGCAGGCGGGAGACGGCCTGCTGGGAGGCGGCATCGGAACCGGCGGACGCAGATGCAGCACCGGGGCCCGGGTACCAGGGGCCCGCGCACACGTCACAGCGGCCGCAGGCCCGCGCGGTGGTGTCGTCCAGCTGGCTGGCCAAGAACACCATCCGGCAGCCAGTGGCATCGCCGAGCTCGAGGCGCTCGTAGTCCAGCATCGCCTGCTGCTCGGCTCGGCGCGCGCGGGCCACGTTCTGGTAGCGGGGAGCGTCATACGTCCATGGCCGGCCGGTGGACACCCAGCCGCCCTTGACGTTCTCCACCGCGCCCTCCACGGCCAGCACCTTCAGCAGCAGCTCCAGCGCGCCGCGCTTCACATCCACACGGGCCTCCAGAGCGGGGGTGGACAGCGGGCCCTCCGAACGGCCCAGCTCGGCGAGCACGGCGTCGGCCGCCTCCTGGGAGGGCATCGAGGCGGTGGCGAAGTACTCCCAGATGGCGCGGTCCTCACGCCCGGGCAGGAGCAGGACGTCGGCCGTGTCGGTGGCGCGGCCCGCACGGCCCACCTGCTGGTAGTACGCCACCGGGGAGCTGGGCGCCCCCAGGTGCACCACGAAGCCCAGATCCGGCTTGTCGAAGCCCATGCCCAGGGCACTGGTGGCCGCGAGGGCCTTGACCTGGTTGTCCTTGAGCGCCTGCTCCAGTGCGGCGCGCTCCTCGGCATCGGTGCGGCCGGTGTACGCCCGTACGCGGCGGCCCGGGCGGTCCAGCAGATCGGCGAGGTCCTCCGCTGCGGAGACGGTGAGCGTGTAGATGATCCCGGATCCGGGCAATGCATCCAGGTGCTCCACCAGGTACTCCAGCCGTGCGCGGTCATCCGGCAGCGTCAGGCACCCCAGCCGCAGCGAGTCCCGGGTGAGGGGGCCGCGCAGGGTCAGCACCGGGGAGCCGTCGGCGGCGGTGACGCCGAGCTGCTCCTCGACATCGGCCACCACGCGGGAGTTGGCGGTGGCGGTGGTGGCGAGCACCGGCACTGCCGGGTCCAGCTCGGCCACCAGATCCCGCAGGCGGCGGTAGTCGGGGCGGAAGTCGTGGCCCCAGTCCGAGATGCAGTGCGCCTCGTCGATCACCAGCAGGCCGCAGTGCTCCACCAGGTGCGGCAGCTGCTGCTCGCGGAACCGGGGATTGACCAGGCGCTCCGGAGAGACCAGCAGCACGTCCAGGGAATCGGCCGCGAGGCCCTGCTCGATGTCCCCCCACTCGGTGGGATTGGCCGAGCTGATCGCGGCGGCCCGCACCCCCGCGCGTCGCGCTGCAGCCACCTGGTCGCGCATCAGTGCGATCAGCGGAGAGATGATCAGCGCCGGGCCGGTGCCCCGCCTGCGTTGCAGCAGCGCTGCCAGGAAGTACACGGCGGACTTGCCCCAGCCCGTTCGCTGCACCACGAGCACCCGCCGCTGCTGCTCCACCAGAGCGGCGATGGCCTCGAACTGGCCATCGTGGAACTGGGCGTCCCCACGGCCGGTGAGTGCGCGCAGCGCCAGCAGCGCCTCCTCATGGAGCGGGCTGCCGGGCGATGCGGGGGTTGTCTGCATGCCCCCAGTGTGGCAAGGCGCTGTGACAGTACGAATCCGTCTTCAATGTTGTGGACGACGCCGGCGTGGGGACCGGGCTCCTCTGCCCGCCGCTGATGCTGATGCCACCACCCGGCCCCGCGGATCGATGAACCGGTGGCAGGCTCAGGCCTTGCCCTTCTCCCGTTCCTCGCGGTCCAGGCGCTTCAGGCGCTCGGAGGTGGTCTCGGAGTCCCGCAGGGGATCCTCCTTGGTCGCCAGTGCGCGGCGCATCTTCGCTTCGTACTCCTGGGCCTCACGGATGCGCGGGTCGTCCGAGAGCTCCTCGTTGTCCTCGGGGTCGTGGGAGGAGTAGTCGATGTTCGGGTCGACGGACATGGCGCGGTCCTCTTTCCTTGCTCTGTCTCGCAGGACGATGAGGACGAGACTACCGGTGCTCGGGGCCGGGTCAGCGACCTCGGGCCCGATCCAGCGTGAGCGCTGCGACGTACAGGGCCATGCTGGTCCCGGACGACGACTGCATTCTCACGGCATCCCCCTGATTCCGGGGCGGCTCCGTCAGCCGCCCCCTGCACGGGATGGTGGACGAACCGGGCATTCGGCTCCCATCGACCCGCGACCTAGACTGTCCTCATGCCTTCTATCGGACGAGACGACGTCGCACGCCTCGCCGACCTCGCACGGATCCAGCTCACCGATGAGGAGATCGACCGCCTTCCCGGCGAGTTCGACGCCATCATGGACGCTGTCGCCTCCGTGTCCGAGGTCGCCACGGCCGACGTCCCCGCAACCTCCCATCCCATCGCCATGACGAACGTGTTCCGCGAGGACGTCGTCACCGAGACCCTCACCCAGGAGCAGGCGCTCGCCGGTGCTCCCGAGGCCGAGGACGGACGCTTCGCCGTCCCGCAGATCCTGGGCGAGGAGTGAGGACCACATGAGCAACGACATCATCCGCCGCAGCGCCGCCGCCCAGGCCGCCGCTCTGCAGGCCGGGGAGGTCTCCGCCGAGGAGCTCACCCGTGCCCACCTCGACCGCATCGAGGCCGTGGACGGCGAGCTGAACGCCTTCCTGCACCTGAACCAGGAGGACGCCCTGGCCACCGCGCGGGACGTCGACTCCCGTCGCACCGCCGGTGAGCAGCTGCACCCCCTGGCCGGCGTGCCGATCGCCGTCAAGGACGTCGTGGTCACCAAGGGGATGCCCACCACCGCAGGTTCGAAGATCCTCGAGGGCTGGGTGCCGCCGTACGACGCCACCCTGGTCGAGCGCCTGCGCGAGGCCGGCCTGCCCATCCTGGGCAAGACCAACATGGACGAGTTCGCCATGGGCTCCTCCACCGAGACCAGCGCCTACGGCCCCACCCGCAACCCCTGGGACCGCGAGCGCATCCCCGGCGGCTCCGGCGGTGGCAGCTCCGCCGCGGTCGCGGCCTACGAGGCGCCGCTGGCGATCGGCACCGACACCGGCGGCTCGATCCGCCAGCCCGGCGCCGTCACCGGCACTGTCGGTGTGAAGCCCACCTACGGCTCCGTCTCCCGCTACGGCCTGATCGCCATGGCCAGCTCCCTGGACCAGGCAGGGCCGGTCACCCGCACCGTCGAGGACTCCGCGCTGCTGCACGAGCTGATCGCCGGCCACGACGTGCGCGACTCGACGTCCCTGCCGGACCCGGTCGGCTCCTACGTCGAGGCCGCCCGCAGGCGGGACGTGAAGGGGCTGCGCATCGGCGTGATCGAGGAGCTCAAGGGCGAGGGCTTCGCTGCCGAGGTGCGGGCCCGATTCCAGGAGTCCCTGGAGCAGCTGGAGCAGGCCGGCGCCGAGATCGTGCGGGTCTCCTGCCCCAACTTCCGCTACGCGCTCGGCGCGTACTACCTGATCATGCCGTCTGAGGCATCCTCGAACCTCGCCAAGTTCGACGGCATGCGCTTCGGCCTGCGGGTCGTCCCCGAGGGCGGCGCCACCGCCGAGCAGGTCATGGCAGCCACCCGCGGTGCCGGCTTCGGCGCCGAGGTCAAGCGCCGCATCCTGCTGGGCACCTACGCGCTCTCGGCCGGCTACTACGACGCCTACTACGGCAGCGCCCAGAAGGTGCGCACCCTGGTGCAGCGCGACTTCTCCGCCGCCTTCGAGAAGGTCGACGTGCTGGCCTCGCCCACGGCACCCACGGTCGCCTTCCACCTGGGCGAGAAGCTCGACGACCCGATGGCCATGTACCTCAACGACATCGCCACCATCCCCGCCAACCTCGCCGGCACCCCGGGCATCTCCGTGCCCAGCGGCCTGGCCGAGGACGGCCTGCCCGCGGGCATTCAGTTTCTGGCACCCGCGCGGGCCGACGAGCGCCTGTACCGCGTGGGCGGGGCCCTCGAGGCCCTGCTCGAGGACGCCTGGGGTGGCCCGCTGCTGGACAAGGCCCCCGAGCTCGCTGGAGGAGTGAACTGATGCGTACCGATCCCCTGGTGGACTACGACGAGGCGGTGGACCGCTACGACCCCGTGCTCGGCATCGAGGTGCACGTCGAGCTGGGCACCGACACCAAGATGTTCGATGGCGCCCCCAACGTGTTCGCCGCCGATCCCAACACCGCGATCACCCCGGTCTCCCTGGGCCTGCCCGGCACACTGCCGGTGGTCAACGGGAAGGCCATCGAGTACGCGATCAAGATCGGTCTGGCCCTGAACTGCCAGATCGCCGAGCACTGCCGCTTCGCTCGCAAGCAGTACTTCTACCCGGACCTCACCAAGAACTTCCAGACCTCCCAGTACGACGAGCCGATCGCCTTCGACGGCTGGATCGACGTGGAGCTGGAGGACGGCGAGACGGTGCGGGTGGAGATCGAGCGCGCCCACATGGAAGAGGACGCCGGGAAGAACACCCACCTCGGCGGCGCCACCGGGCGCATCCAGGGCGCCACCCGCTCCCTGGTGGACTACAACCGCGCGGGCGTGCCGCTGGTGGAGATCGTCACCCGTCCCATCGAGGGCGTGGGCGAGCGCGCCCCCGAGGTCGCCGCCGCGTACGTGCGCACCCTGCGGGACATCTTCCGCACCCTGCAGGTCTCCGAGGCCCGCATGGAGCGCGGCAACGTGCGCGCCGACGTCAACGTCTCGCTGCGGCCTTCTCCCGAGTCGCCGCTGGGCACCCGCACCGAGACCAAGAACGTCAACTCCTTCCGCTCGATCGAGCGCTCCGTGCGCTTCGAGATCTCCCGCCAGGCGGGGATCCTCGACGCCGGCGGCACCGTGGTCCAGGAGACCCGCCACTTCCACGAGGACACCGGCGAGACCTCCTCCGGGCGGGTGAAGTCCGATGCGGAGGACTACCGCTACTTCCCCGAGCCGGACCTGGTCCCCGTGGCCCCCAGCCGCGCATGGGTCGAGGAGCTCCGCGCTGCCCTCCCTGAGCTGCCCGCTGCCCGCCGCCGCCGGCTGCTGGGGGAGTGGGGCTACTCCGATCTGGAGATGCGCGACGTCATCAACGCCGGTGCGCTGGACCTCATCGAGTCCACCGTGGCGGCCGGTGCCAGCCCCCAGGCCGCCCGCAAGTGGTGGATGGGCGAGCTGGCCCGCACCGCCAAGGAGCACGAGACCGAGCTCGAGCAGCTGGCCGTCACCCCGGCCCAGATCGCCGAGCTGCAGGGCCTGGTGGACGGCAGGAAGATCAACGACAAGATCGCCAAGCAGGTCCTCGGCAAGGTGCTCGAGGGCAAGGGCGATCCCGCCGCGATCGTCGAGCAGGAGGGCCTGGCCGTGGTCTCGGACGACTCGGTCCTCACCGGCGCGGTGGACCAGGCCATCGCCGAGAACCCCGACGTGGTCGAGAAGATCAAGGGCGGCAAGGTGCAGGCCATCGGCGCCCTGATCGGCCCCATCATGAAGGCCACCCGCGGCCAGGCCGATGCCGGCCGCGTGCGGGAGATCATCATGGAGCGCCTCGGCTTGAGCTGATGTGACCAGGCGCGGGCCGGATCGGCCCTCGTGAACGGCCCGGTCCCCTCGGGGGCCGGGCCGTTCGTGTGCCCTCGGTCACCCCCATTGTGAACGACCTGTGAAGAAGGGGTCACGACCACATCACAGCAGGGACGGGGCGAAACGACCGGGAACAGTATCTGACCTGGTAGGACGGGAGCGCGAGGGTCCCCGCACAGCGGTTGCCCAGCGGACACAGGGCCTCCCTACAGTGAAGGAGCCCAGAACGCAGCAGCCGTCGATCAGTGGGTCGGCGGTCGCTGCGGCGCGTCCTCGGCCCCGTGCCGACGGCCCGGGCCGAGCCCGAGCCGGGCCCGGCCGCAGCGGGTCGGGGAGCGATCCCGAACCCGGCGTGCAGACGAGACCAAGCGGCGGAGAACCCGCCAGAGGAGCAGCCTGCCCATGAACGGAATCGATGCCCTGATCGAGAGGATCTTCGGGCCTTTCGCCGAGGCGCTGAGCGCCATCGTGTTCTACGCGATACCGGTCGCCGGGGGCATCCCCATCATCGTGGTGTGGCTGATGGCCGCCGCGGTGTTCCTCACCGTGTGGCTGCGTTTCCAGCCCATCACCGGTCTGAAGCACTCCATCCAGGTGATCCGCGGCAAGTACACCGCCAAGACGGACCCCGGTGAGGTCTCCAGCTTCCAGGCCCTGGCCACCGAGCTCTCCGGAACCGTGGGCCTGGGCAACATCGCCGGCGTGGCCGTGGCCATCGTGGCCGGCGGCCCCGGCGCGGCCCTGTGGATCGCGATCTTCGGCATCTTCGGCATGAGCGTGAAGATGGCCGAGGCCACCCTGGGCGTCATGTTCCGCAAGGTGAACGCCGACGGCACCACCGAGGGCGGTCCCATGTACTTCCTGCGCGACGGCCTGGCCTCCATCGGGAAGCGCAAGCTGGGCGGGGTCCTCGCCACCATGTACGCGATCTTCGCACTGGTGGGCGTGTTCGGCGCCGGCAACCTCTTCCAGGCCAACCAGGTCGCCGCCATCATCTCCTCCGGCACCGGCAGCGAGTTCCTGCAGTCCAACCAGTGGCTGATCGGCCTGGTCATGGCAATCATGGTGGCCGTGGTGGTCCTGGGCGGCGTGAAGTCCATCGCCCGCTGGACCTCCGCCCTGACCCCCGCGATGGCCGTGGTCTATGTGCTGTGCGTGCTGCTGATCGTGGTCTCGAACCTCAGCGCCGTCCCGCAGGCCATCGGTTTGATCATCACCGGCGCGTTCACGGCCGAGGGCGTCACCGGCGGCGTCATCGGCGTGGCCGTCATCGGCATCCAGCGTGCCCTGTTCTCCAACGCCGCCGGCGTGGGCTCGGCCGCCATGGCGCACAGCGCCTCCAAGACCAAGGAGCCCGCCACCGAGGGCTTCACCGCCATGTGGGAGCCGCTGATCGACTCCGTGGTGGTCTGCATGCTCACCGCGATCGCGATCGTGGTGACCGGCGTGTACACCACCGGTGGTGCGGACGGCGTGCAGCTGACCGCGCAGGCCTTCGGCACCGTGGCCCCGTGGTTCCCGATGCTGCTGCTGGTGGCGGTGGCCCTGTTCGGCTTCTCCACCGTGCTGGCCTACGCCTACTACGGTGAGCTGAACGCCATGTACCTGTTCGGCTCCAAGAAGTCCGTGCAGACCGTCTTCCGCGTGGTCTGGGTCGTTGCCGTCGTGGTCGGTGCCGCCATCTCCCTGGACTCGGTGATCGCGTTCTCCGATGCCATGTTCTTCCTGATGGCGATCCCCAACCTGCTGGGCATCTACTTCCTGTCCAAGGTGCTGCGCCTGGAGATCCTGCGCCACAAGTACCGTGTCACCACCGGCGCCCTGGGCGAGGTGGACGAGGACCTGCAGGTGGGCATGCGCGACCACGAGCCCACCGAGGAGCAGGTCGCCCAGGCCGAGCTCGCCGAACGCGAGGAGCAGCAGCGCATCACCGAGGTGCGCCGCACCCTCTCCGACGATCCGGAGTTCCCGGTGCGCGCCGATCATCACGGCGAGGACCTGACCTCCCCGATGGGGGCGCCGGCCGAGCCGATCCCGGAGACCGGCCAGTTCCCGGTCGGCGCGGAGGAGGGCGGTTCGCATGTCGCCGGTGGCGCTGCCACGGCGACGGCCACGGCCGGGGACCGCATCCCCGGTGCACCCCAGGACATCGACGGCACCCCCTCGCGGGACGCCTGAGCCCAGAGTCCGGATCTTTGTGCAGGTCCGGCCCGTCCTGACCGCAT
>NZ_JAMBDS010000029.1:0-37203 GCF_025143785.1 Brachybacterium sp. p3-SID1565 | reverse complement strand
CCCCCCCCCCCCCCCCGGGCTCGGGTGTGCGCCCCGGGTCCTGCTCGGCAGCGCGCGGCTGCTCGCTCACACCTGCGCCTTGTCCCTGATCGAGGCGACGATCCGCTCCACCGCCTCGTCGACGGGGATGCCGTTGTCCTGGCTGCCGTCGCGCATGCGGAAGGAGACCGCACCCTTGTCCTGGTCCTCGCCACCGGCGATCAGCAGGTAGGGCACCTTCTCCTTGGTGTGGGTGCGGATCTTCTTCTGCATCCGGTCGTCGGAGGCATCCACCTGGACCCGTACGCCGTGGGCGCGCAGCTTCTGCGCCACCTGCTCCAGGTAGGGCACGTACTCGGCGGCCACCGGTATGCCCATCACCTGCACCGGGGCCAGCCAGACCGGGAACGCTCCCGCGTAGTGCTCCACCAGCACGCCGAAGAACCGCTCGATCGAGCCGAACAGGGCGCGGTGGATCATCACCGGGCGCTGGCGGGATCCGTCAGGGGCGGTGTACTCCAGCTCGAAGCGCTCGGGCAGGTTGAAGTCCAGCTGGATGGTGGACATCTGCCAGGTGCGGCCGATGGCGTCCTTGGCCTGCACGGAGATCTTGGGGCCGTAGAAGGCGGCACCGCCGGGATCGGGCACCAGGTCCAGCCCGGAGGCGGTGGCCACCTCCTCCAGGGTGCGGGTGGCCTCCTCCCAGGTGGCGTCGTCGCCCACGAACTTCTCGGGGTTCTTGGTGGACAGCTCGAGGTAGAAGTCCTCCAGCCCGTAGTCCTTCAGCAGGTCCAGCACGAAGGTGAGCAGCGTGGTGAGCTCATCGCGCATCTGCTCGCGGGTGCAGTAGATGTGGGCGTCGTCCTGGGTGAAGCCGCGGGCACGGGTGAGGCCGTGCACCACACCGGACTTCTCGTGGCGGTAGACGGTGCCGAACTCGAACAGCCGCACCGGCAGCTCCCGGTAGGAGCGGCCCCGGGAGCGGAACACCAGGTTGTGCATGGGGCAGTTCATGGGCTTGAGGTAGTAGTCCTGGCCCTGCTTGGTGATGGCGCCCTCGGCGTCGCGCTCCTCGTCCATGTGCATGGCGGGGTACATGCCCTCGGCGTACCAGTCCAGGTGCCCGGAGGTCTGGAACAGCTGGCCCTTGGTGATGTGGGGGGTGTTCACGAAGGAGTACCCGGCCTCGACGTGGCGGCGGCGCGAGTAGTCCTCCATCTCCATGCGCACCATGGCGCCCTTGGGGTGGAACACCGGCAGCCCCGAGCCGATCTCGTCGGGGAAGGAGAACAGGTCCAGCTCGCTGCCCAGGCGGCGGTGGTCGCGGCGCTCGGCCTCCGCGATCCGCTCCTGGTAGGCGCGCAGCTCCTCCTTGGAGGGCCAGGCGGTGCCGTAGATGCGCTGCAGCATCGGGTTCTTCTCGCTGCCGCGCCAGTAGGCGGCCGCCGAGCGGGTGAGGGCGAACCCGTTGCCGATCAGCTTGGTGGTGGGCAGGTGCGGGCCGCGGCACAGGTCCGTCCAGACCACCTCGCCGCGGCGGTTCACGTTGTCGTACATGGTCAGCCCGCCCTCGCCCACCTCGACGGCGGCGCCCTCGGCGGCCTCCCCGGCGTTGGACTTCAGGCCGATCAGCTCGAGCTTGTACGGCTCGTCGGCCTCCTCCGAGCGGGCGTCGTCGTCGGAGATGTCACGGCGCACGAAGCGCTGCCCCTCCTTGACGATCCGGTTCATCTCCTTCTCCAGGGCCTTGAGGGACTCCGGGGTGAAGGGCTCGGCGACGTCGAAGTCGTAGTAGAAGCCGTCGGTGATGGGCGGGCCGATGCCCAGTTTGGCGTCGGGGTTCACCTTCTGCACGGCCTGGGCGAGCACGTGGGCGGCGCTGTGGCGCAGGATCGACAGCCCGTCCTCGCTGGAGATCTCCACGGCCTCGACCACCTGGCCTGCGGCCAGCGGGGTGTAGAGGTCACGCAGCTCGCCGTCGATGCGCAGGGCGATGATCTCGGTGCGGCCCTGGAAGAGCTCGGTGCCGGTCGTGCCCTCCTCGACCAGATGGGGACTGCCGTCGAGGGTGATGTCGAACTGGGCCACGGTGATGCTCCTTGCATTGAGGGGTCGCGATCCGGCCTACGGTGCCGGCTCCACGGGCCATCGTAGACGGGCGCGAGAGTGCCCCGCACCGGCCGTGCGCACTCGCTTCCCGCCGTCCACCGCCACCCTGGGCCACCCGCCCCGCACCGGGCTGGTGGCTCAGAGCCCGCGCGCCAGCTCCCGCACCCTGTCGTGAGCCTCCTGCAGGATCTGCTCGGCACGGTCGGGCTCATGGTCCATGCCCTCCGCGGCCACCGTGTGCACCTCGCACCCCAGGAACGAGAACATTCCCCTGATGTAGAGGCAGGCCGGGTCCTGCTGGTCGAAATGGCCGCCACTGGCCTGCAGGTGGACCACCGTCTTGCCCTTGACCAGGCCTTCCGCGGCGCCGTCCTCCGTGTACCGGAAGGTGACCCCGGCCCGGCTGATGGTGTCGATCCAGGCCTTCAGGCGGGTGGGCACTGACAGGTTCCACAGGGGGTTGGCGATCACCACCAGATCGGCCGCCTGGAACTGCTTGGTGTACTGGTCGAACAGGGCGAGCTTGTTCTGCTGGGGCCCGGTCAGGTGGGAGAAGTGCTCACCGTCTGCCAGGCGCTCCCAGCCGGTCATCATGTCCAGGTCGATCTCGGGCACGGCGGTCTCGTACAGGCGCACGTCGTCGACGGAAGCGTCGGGGTGCGAGGACAGCAGCTCCTCGAGGAACACGTCGGCCATGGCCATGGACCGGGACTTGCTGGAGTCGAGGGGGTGGGCACGGATGACCAGTACACGCATGGGTGGGCTCCTTGTGGGGTGTCGTAGGCATCAGCGGCCGGGGGTCTGATGCGAGATGCGTCACTTCCGACCCTAGCAACGGGAACGAGCCCTGGTGGCTCGTGGCGTGGGCTGTTCTCGGTGTGGCCACGGGCACCGTCGCGATGCTCCGACGGGACGTGGACGGCGGATGACCGGTCTCTCAGCCACCCGCCGTCGGTCCAGCGGCGGGCAGGCTCAGGGTGAGCGTGGATCCCTCCCCGTGCCAGGAGTCCAGGCGCGCCGTCCCGCCGTGGCGCTCGACGATGGCGCGGACCATCGGCAGGCCCAGGCCGGAGCCCTCGACGGAGCGAGCCTCCTGGGCCCGCCCCAGCTCCTCCCACACCAGGTCCAGCTCCTCGGGCGCGATGCCGCGTCCGGTGTCGGCGATCTCCAACACCACCACGTCCTCGGCGGCGCGGCCCCGCACCTCGATGGCGTCCCCCGGGGCGGAGTACTTCACGGCGTTGGTCAGCACGTTCACCAGTGCCAGGAAAAGCAGGTCCTCATCCCCCACGATCGGCGGGAGCGGACGCGGAGCGGTGGGCAGCGACACGGCGATGCGTCGTTCGCCGGCGCCGGGAGCCTCGGTGATGGTGGCGACGGCCTCCTCGACGAGGGCTGCCGGATCGATGGTGGTGAGCTCGAGCGCGGTGTGCTCCACCTCGCCGATCTTGCGCAGATCCCCGAGGAGACTGGTCAGGCGCTGTGACTGGGCGTCGATGCTGGCGCGCTGCCGCTCCGAGGGCTCGTCGGCGAGCGCGGCACGGATCCCCTGGATGGGGTTCTTGATCTCGTGGTCCAGTCGCGCGAGCAGTCGGCGCCTGCTGGCCGTCTGCTCCTGGACGGTGCGGCGGCGCACCTGCTCGACGTGACGGTGCATCGCGATCAGGGTCACCAGCGCCGGCAGCAGCAGGGCACTGATCAGTAGGCCCACGGCGAACGGCAGCCATGGCAGGGACACCGTCATGTAGAACGTCCCGTCACCACCGGCGGCCCACCAGATCACCGAGAGCGCCAGGCCCAGCACGGCGGGGACGATCACCGCGCCGGCCAGGATCCTCAGATCCTCCTGCGTCCTCGCGCTCATCCGCGCTCCACCGGATGCACGAAGCGGTAGCCGAGCCCCGGCACGGTCTCCACGTACGAGGCGGCCGCGGCGTCCTCGCCGAGGA
Organism: Brachybacterium sp. p3-SID1565; assembly: GCF_025143785.1. NCBI lineage: Bacteria > Bacillati > Actinomycetota > Actinomycetes > Micrococcales > Dermabacteraceae > Brachybacterium > Brachybacterium sp. p3-SID1565. Next base: position 33,166 of record NZ_JAMBDS010000029.1, on the reverse strand, counting down.
CCCGGCGGATCTCCGCCACCCGGTGGTCCACGGCACGGCTGGTGACGATGGCGTCGAACCCCCACACCGTCTGCAGCAGGCGTTCGCGGCCGAACACCTCGTCCGGATGGGACATGAGGAACTCCAGCAGGGCGAACGCCCGGGGGGTGAGCTGCTTCTCGATATCGCCGAGGAACACCCGCCGCGCCGGGCGGTCGATCCGCAGCGCCCCGGCCCTCAGCGCCTGGGCGGCGCTGAGGGGGACGGAGCCCCGGCTGCTGCGGCGCAGCACGGCCCTGATCCGAGCCAGCAGCTCCTGCGGGTCGAAGGGCTTGTTGAGGTAGTCGTCTGCCCCTTCGTCCAGGGCTGCGGCACGCTCGAAGCTCTCCCCCACCTGTGTGAGCAGGATGACCGGCAGCCAGTCGTGACCCGCCCGGATGCGGCGCAGGGCCTCCCGGCCGTCCATCACCGGCATCATCACGTCCAGGATCACCAGGTCCGGGGTGCTCGCCTCGATGCTGCGAAGGGCCTGGGCGCCATCGGCCGCCGGCTCGACGTCCAGGCCGCTGCGCTCGAGCACCCCGGTGAGGTGCTCGCGGATGGTGGCGTCGTCATCCACCAGCAGGATGCGGGGACGATCAGCCGTCATAGCGGATCTCGACGCGGCGGTTCTCGGCGCGGCCCTCCGGGTTGTCCTCCCCGCCCTTGCTGTTGGGGGCGACGGGATCGGTGTCGCCGTGACCGGTGACCGTGAGGTCCAGATCTGGCCTGGCGGCGGCGATCGCATCGGCCACCGCTTGGGCGCGCTCCTGGGAGAGCACGTCGTTGCCGCGGTGGTACGGGACGTCGTCGGTGTGGCCGTCGACGGAGACGGCTCCGCCCTCGGGGATCTCCCCCACCAGCTCACCGATCTTCTTCTGCGCTGCCTCGCTCAGCTCGGCCGAGCCGAAGTCGAACAGGACGTCCGACTCGAGGGTGATGGTGGTGGTGCCCCCTTCGGTGACCCGGTCGTCGATCGGGGTGACGTTGCGGTCCATCGCGGTGATGTTGGCATCCAGGGAGATGACGTCATCGGCCCGCGCGGCCCCCGCGCCGATCAGCAGTGCCGCGCACAGCGCGGCGACGCCGAGGGGTCTCGTTCCCGTGCGCCTCATCGGATCTCCACCCCCGTGGCCATCGGTGCACCGTCGACCATCATCACGTCCATGGCGGTGACGTCCTCCGGCGGGGCGGCGAAGGAGGCGTAGGCGTAGAAGGTCTGACCGGGCTTGAAGCGCATGCTCTGGTAGTCCGTCTGGCCGACCTTGGCCCCGCCCAGCACACCGTGCTTGTTGAGGTTCACGGTGTCGATGGCGTACGGGTGCCATCCGGTGTTGCCGAGGAAGTGGTAGAGCTGTCGCGCGTCCTGGGAGCCGGTGTCGCTGTTGACGGTGAAGGCGAAGGTGGCCACCACCGTGTCGTCGCGCCGCTCCAGGCCGAACAGCTCCACGGTCATGGTCGCCTCGTCATTGCCCTCGACGGTGGCAGGGATCTCTGCCGTGGCCGCCGGTTCCCCGAGGCCGCTCAGGTCCACGCCTGCCGCAGCGGCGTCGTCGTCCACCACCGCGTCCTCCTCATCGGAGCCCGCCGTGCCGTCGCCGCCCCCCTCGCTCCCGCCGTCGGAGGCCTGGGGATCCTGCTGATCCGTCTCGGAGCCGTCGCCTGCGGGGTCCTTGCCCTGCTCGACGGCGGGATCGGAGCCGCCCGTCGGCTGCTCGTCCTCCCCGATGCCGAACTGGCACCCGGCCGCCAGTGCGGTGATCAGGCTCGCGGCGGCCAGGCCGCGGACGATGCGGGATGTGCTGCGTGCTGTGGCATTCATGATGCGCCTCCTCGGGCGATAGTGGACGGCCCCCTGCCGTCCGCTTGCTCTCGACGCTATCGGCGCGGTGTGGCAGCGCTGTCGCACCGCCGTCGCCGTGCCGCGATCCTATGTCGCCATCTCGCGACAGGCAGGCGGCGGGGCCGATCACGCCGCGGTATCGCGCCAGTGGCCACGGGGCAGAAGGGGCCCAGGAGCCGCCGGAGAACAAGGAGCCGTGAGAACCCGAGCCATGACAAGGGGCCGCAAGAGCCTGAACCCATGGGCAGCCATGGATCAGTCGGCTCCAGAACCGCGCCGTCGGGGAATGCAGAACAGCCCCGGCCGGAGCCGGGGCTGTTCTCATGGGTGGGCGATACTGGGATCGAACCAGTGACCTCTTCCGTGTCAGGGAAGCGCGCTACCGCTGCGCCAATCGCCCGTGCACCCGAGGGTGCTGGGGAGATGGAGCGGACGACGGGACTCGAACCCGCGACCCTCACCTTGGCAAGGTGATGCTCTACCAACTGAGCCACGTCCGCGCATCGGCCAAGCCGACGAAGGAACACCCTAGTGCTCCCGCGGTTCAGTGCGCAAACGCATGCGGCCCCTCGTGGCAGAGGTCACCGGGCGGCGCGGCCATCGGCACGCCTGTCGCGGCCGCCGGCACACCCGTCATAGAAGGACCCCCACCGTGCAGGGTCAGCACCCACGAGCCGAGTCGACTGCCGACGGGGCGTAGCTCACACCCCCAGATGCACGGGTCACCGCCAGAAGCGTGTAATATTCTGGAGGTCCGCCTGAGAGGGCGGGCACCGAGGGTGGAAACACCAGCGGGCGATTGGCGCAGCGGTAGCGCGCTTCCTTCACACGGAAGAGGTCACTGGTTCGATCCCAGTATCGCCCACGGCGAGGTTCACGCAGTCCCTCCGGGGAAACCGTGGACAACGCATTGCGGACGTGGCTCAGTTGGTAGAGCATCACCTTGCCAAGGTGAGGGTCGCGGGTTCGAGTCCCGTCGTCCGCTCCGGGAGCGGCGCACCCGACATCACTGTCGGGAGCGCCTTTTCCATAAGATGCGCAAGCATCGTGGTGGGTTGGCCGAGAGGCGAGGCAACGGCCTGCAAAGCCGTGTACACGGGTTCGAATCCCGTACCCACCTCCACCGTCGCCTCCGGGCGCGGCAGGGTGGGACCACTGGTCCCACCCCGCGGGCGATTGGCGCAGCGGTAGCGCGCTTCCCTGACACGGAAGAGGTCACTGGTTCGATCCCAGTATCGCCCACCAGATGGTTCGGCGCCATGACGCATCGATGGAGATGATCGCCCGATGAGCCACCCCGATCACGCAAGATCCATCCTCGAGAGCGCTCGCAGTGCATTGCGCGACGGCCGGGCCCACACCCTGGTCGAGATCCTCGAGACGCTTCCCTTCGCCGCACGACACAGGATCGGCCGGTCCCTGACACCCTCGGCACGCGCAATCCTTTCTGCCCCGGGAGGAGCGGAGGATCCTGACCACTGGAACGGGGAGCTCGACAGCCACCATGACGCCGCCGACGTGGTCCGGCTGATCGCCGCGTCAGGTCCGGCTGCCGCCGCAAAGGTGAACCCCCTGAATCTCCGCGTCACCCGGGACATGGTCCCCCGCCTGTTCCCCCGCGACCTGCCGGTGTTCGTCGAGGAGTGGTCGGCCCGGTTCGCTCGGCGACCCAGGGCCGTGGATGCCAACCTCGGCATCGAGGCAATGTTCGACTGGGCGCACCGGGGGCTTACCCCTCCCCCGGCCCAGCAGGGGGCCGTGCTGGCGCTGATCTCGTCGGCGCCGCAGTCCTCCGGGTCACACTTGCTGCGCTACCTCGAGGCCCGCCCCGTGTTGATCCGCACCACTCTTCCGTTGCTGTTCCAGGTGCCGGGCGTCAAGGGCGCCTCGGCTGCGCAGATCGACGAGACGAACACGGACCGCCACGGACACGGGCTGCGCACGCTCGTCATCCCTGCCCTCCTCAGGCAGGGGCACTGGAGCGGCGAGGAGCTCGCGCTCTGGTGCGAGGACGCGCTGCGGGTTCCTCGTTCCGAGTACGAGTACCGGTGGTTCCGCGCCCTGCGGGACGACCTCGCGCACCTCCCCGGAGCTCCCTGAGAGTCGGGCTCGGTGCGAGCGGGCATCCAAGCAGGACCTCTTCCCGCACACCACCTGGCGCCTGGTGGATCACGCCCGGGAGGAGATCTTGCGCTCGTCCGGGCCCGTAGGACGGTCACCGGGGCGATCCCCCAGCGACCGCCGGTTACTCTGACCCCATGCAGATCTGGACCGGACAGTCCTACCCGTTGGGTGCAACCTTCGACGGGTCAGGCACCAATTTCGCCCTCTTCTCCGAGGCCGCCGAGCGCGTCGAGCTGTGCCTGTTCGACGAGGACGGCACGGAGCGCCGCATCGAGGTGACCGAGGTGGACGCATACGTGTGGCACATCTACCTCCCATCGGTGCAGCCAGGGCAGCGGTACGGCTACCGCGTGCACGGCCCCTTCGATCCCGCCAATGGGCAGCGCTGCGATCCCAGCAAGCTGCTGCTGGACCCGTACGCCAAGGCGATCGCCGGGATGGCCACCAATCACCCCTCGCTGTACAGCTACGACTTCGAGGACCCGACACAGCGCAACACCGAGGACTCGGCCGCGCACACCATGCATTCCGTGGTGGTCTCCCCCTACTTCGACTGGGGCAACGACCACCCGCCGGCCCACGATTACCACGACACCGTCATCTACGAGGCCCACGTCAAGGGCCTGACCATGCAGCACCCGGACATCGACGAGTCGATCCGCGGCACCTACGTGGCGATGGGCCACCCCGCGATCATCGAGCACCTGAAGTCCCTCGGCGTCACCGCCGTGGAGCTGATGCCGGTGCACCAGTTCGTCCAGGACGGCCACCTGGTGGAGAAGGGCCTGCGCAACTACTGGGGCTACAACACCATCGGCTTCTTCGCCCCCCACAACGAGTACTCCTACGCCGGTGACACCGGTCAGCAGGTCCAGGAGTTCAAGCAGATGGTGAAGAACCTGCACGAGGCGGACATCGAGGTGATCCTCGACGTGGTCTACAACCACACCGCCGAGGGCAACCACATGGGCCCCACCCTGTGCTTCCGCGGCATCGACAACTCCGCCTACTACCGCCTGGTGGAGGAGGACAAGGCCCACTACTACGACACCACCGGCACTGGCAACTCACTGCTGATGCGCACCCCGCACGTGCTGCAGCTGATCATGGACTCGCTGCGCTACTGGGTCACCGAGATGCACGTGGACGGCTTCCGCTTCGATCTGGCCTCCACCCTGGCCCGCGAGCTGCATGAGGTGGACCGCCTCTCGGCGTTCTTCGACATCATCCAGCAGGACCCGGTCATCTCCCAGGTGAAGCTGATCGCCGAGCCGTGGGACCTGGGCGAGGGCGGCTACCAGGTGGGCGGTTTCCCGCCTCTGTGGTCCGAGTGGAACGGCAGCTACCGCGACACCGTGCGCGACTTCCACCGCTCCGAGCCCGGCGTGCTGGGCGAGTTCAGCTCCCGCCTGGCGGGCAGCTCGGACCTGTACCAGCACACCGGTCGCACCCCGATCGCGTCGATCAACTTCGTGACTGCGCACGACGGCTTCACCCTGCACGACCTGGTCTCCTACAACGAGCGCCACAACGAGGCCAACGGTGAGGGCGGCAACGACGGGGAGAGCCACAACCGCTCCTGGAACTCCGGCGCGGAGGGCCCCACCGACGACGAGGACGTGCTGACCCTGCGGGAGCGCCGGGCCAAGAACCTCATGGCCACGCTGCTGCTCAGCCAGGGCGTGCCGATGATCCTGCACGGCGACGAGATGGGCCGCACCCAGCAGGGCAACAACAACACCTACTGCCAGGACGACGAGCTGTCGTGGATGGACTGGAACCTGGACCGCACCCAGCAGGAGATGCTGCGGTTCACCCGCGAGATGATCGCGCTGCGCCGCGAGCACGCCATCTTCCGTCGTCGCCGCTTCCTCCAGGGCGTGGTGCGTGAGGACGTCGACTCGAACCTGCCGGACGTGGAATGGCTGCGCACCGATGGAACACCCATGACCCCCGAGGACTGGGACCAGCCGCAGAACAAGTGCCTGACCGTGTTCCTCAACGGCTCCGCCATCCCTGAGCCCAACGAGCGCGGCGAGCAGATCGTGGATGACTCCGCCCTGATCCTGTTCAACGCCTCGGGCAATGACGTGATCTTCACGCTGCCGGGCAAGGACCACGGCGAGGTGTGGACCGTGGAGGTGGGCACCGGCGGCACCCTCGAGGTGGGCGCCGAGATCGCCGCCGGCGAGTCCATCACCCGTCCCTCGCACTCCTTCCTGGTGCTGCTGCGCCCCCCGGCCGGCAGCGACCCCGAGGAGACCGCGATCGAGGACCTCGAGAAGCCCGAGCTGGCCTGAGTTCGCCGACTCGACGCGCGGCCGGTCCGTCCCCGCGGATGAGCCGGCCGCGCCCCGCCTGACCACCTCCCAGGAGGAGACCGCGTGACCCACCCCTCCCAGTCCACCGTCCCGACCTCCACCTACCGGCTGCAGCTGCACGCCGGCTTCACGGCCGATGACGGCGCCGACCTGGTGCCGTACCTGGCACGCCTGGGCGTGGGGCACATCTTCTGCTCGCCCGTGCTGCAGGCCGCACCGGGTTCCGTGCACGGCTACGACGTGGTGGACCACACCCGCATCAGCGAGGAGATCGGCGGTGAGGCGGCCCTGCGTCGCCTCGCCGATGCCGCCCACGCACATGGCATGGGGCTGATCGTCGACGTGGTCCCCAACCACATGGCCATCCCCACGCCGATCTGGCACAACCGCGCCCTGTGGTCGGTGCTGAAGGAGGGGCCAGCCTCCCCCTACGCGGACTGGTTCGACCTCGACGCCTCCGCGGAGCTGTCGGTGCTGGTGCCCGTGCTGGGCCGCCCCATCGGCGCCGTGCTGGCCGATGGCGAGATCACCGTGGGCACCGCCGAGATCCCCCAGCCCGATGGCACCGTTCTCCAGGAGCAGGTGGTCCAGTACTACGACAACGTGCTCCCGGTCGCGGCGGGCACCGAGCACCTGGGGCTCGCGGATCTGCTGGATCGCCAGTGGTACCGCCTGGCCTACTGGAAGGTCTCCGACGAGGAGCTGAACTATCGGCGGTTCTTCGACGTGAACACGCTCGCCGCGGTGCGGGTGGAGCTGCCGGAGGTGTTCGAGGCGACCCACGCCACCCTGCTGCGCCTGCAGTCCGAAGGCATCATCGATGGCTACCGCATCGACCACCCTGACGGCCTGGCCGATCCTCGGGGGTACCTGCGGGATCTGGACCGCGCCACCGGTGGGGCGTGGACCGTGGTGGAGAAGATCCTGGAGGGCGAGGAGCAGCTGCCCGGGGACTTCCCCTGCGCGGGCACCACCGGCTATGACGCCCTGTGGCGGGTGGGCGGCCTGTTCCACGAGCCGCACGGGGCTCTCGGGCTCACTCATCTGTGGCAGCGCCGCACCGGTGACCAGCGACCCTTCGAGGAGGTGGCCGAGGAGTCCACCGAGCTGATCGTCACCACCAGCCTGTGGGCGGAGATCGAGCGCCTGACCGCGCTGATCCACCGAATCTGCCAGGAGGACATCCGCCTGCGCGACACCACGCGGCGCAACATCCAGCGCGTGGTGGTGGCGCTGCTGAGCTCGATGGACCGGTACCGGGCGTACATCGTCCCGGGCGAGTCCGCCCCGGGCTCGGAGCGGGCGGTCATCGAGCAGGCCGCTGCCCGGGCGCGCCACGCCCTGGGCGAGGACGAGGACGTGGTGGCCACCCTGGAGATCGTGGTGGCGCTGGTGTGCGGTGACGAGATCGGCAGTGCCGGTCGCACCGCGAGCAGCGACCGGGCCGAGGTGATCGTGCGCTTCGCCCAGACCTGCGGCCCGGTCCACGCCAAGGCGCTCGAGGACACCGCCTTCTACCGCTTCACCCGCTTCGCTGCCGTCAACGAGGTGGGCTCGGACCCGGATCGGATCGGGGTGGAGCCCGATGCGGTCCACGACCACGCCGCCACCATGCTGCGCACCCGCCCCGATGCGATGACCACCCTGTCCACGCACGACACCAAGCGCAGTGAGGACGTCCGGGCGCGCCTGGCCGTGCTCACCGAGCTCCCCCTGGAGTGGGCGCTCACGGTGCAGGCGCTGGACCAGGCCACGGCCGAGCACCGCGGCGACCGCGTCGACGGTGCGATGGAGCTGCTGCTGTGGCAGACCCTCGCGGGCTGCTGGGACCTGCCCGGCTCCGGCGCGGAACGCATCACCGTCGAGCGCCTGGACGGGTACCTGGAGAAGGCGATGCGCGAGGCGAAGGTGCACACCACCTGGACCGAGCAGGACGGCGACTACGAGAACCAGGTGCTCGAACTGGGCCGCGCCGCGCTGGCCAGCGACGAGGTCGATGCGATCCTCACCGACTGGACACGCCGCACCCTGCCCTCCCAGCGCTCCGCGATCCTTGGGCAGAAGCTGATCCAGCTGACCATGCCCGGCGTGCCGGACGTGTACCAGGGCAACGAGACGATCGACCTATCCCTGGTGGACCCCGACAACCGCCGCCCCGTGGACCATGCCCTGCACCAGCAGCGGCTGGAGCGGATGATCGACGGGGCCGGCCCCGACGGCATCGGCGACGAGAAGCTCTGGCTCACCCACCGCGCGCTCACCCTGCGCCGGGAGCGGCCCGAGCTGTTCCGGGGACGCGAGGCGAGCTATCGGCCGCTGCCCACCACCACCGGGCACGCCTTCGCCTTCGGCCGCGCCCACGGGGACGGCCCACTGGAGGCGGTGACCGTGGCGACCAGGCTCGCACACGCACTGTCCCAGCGGGGTGGCTGGGGCGATGCCTGGATCGCTCTGCCCGAGGGGCGCTGGCGCGATGCCCTCTCCGGCGTCGAGCACGAGGGCGGACAGCTGCTGCTGTCCCAGCTGCTGGGCGACTGGCCCGTGGCGCTGCTGGTGCGCAGCGGCGAGCAGCCCGCGACCACCGGTACCGCCGATGACGAGCAGGACGACCCCGAGAGGACGGCATGACGCCCACCGACAGCGACCGCCCCCATCCTGAGAGCCCCGTGGCCCCCAGGCGACACGACCGCTACGAGGTGTGGGCCCCGTCGGCCTCCCGCGTGCAGATCCGCATCGACGGCACCGAGCACGCGATGGAAGCCGCACCCGGCGGGTGGCACCGCCTGCCGGGCGTGCCCGCCTCCCCTGGCGCCCGCTACGCGTTCCGCCTGGACGGTGAGGGCCCCTGGCTGCCGGACCCGCGTTCGCTGTCCCAGCCGGACGGGGTGCACGCCGACAGCGAGGTGATCGACCCCGCGCTGCTGCAACGGGAGACCGACTGGAGCGGCCGCAGCCTGCGCGGCGCCGTGCTCTACGAAATGCACGTGGGCACGTTCACGCCCGGCCCGGACGGTCGCGGCGGCACCTTCGACTCGGCGATCGAGCGGCTCGACGAGCTGGTGGAGCTGGGGGTGGACGCGGTCGAGCTGATGCCCGTGGCCGCATTCCCCGGTGACCGCGGCTGGGGCTACGACGGAGTGGGGCTGTACGCCACCCACGCCTCCTACGGGGGCCCCGCAGGCCTGGCCCGCTTCGTGCAGGCCGCCCATCGGCGCGGTCTCGCGGTGGTGCTGGACGTGGTGCACAACCACCTGGGGCCGGCCGGCAACTACCTGGGCATGTTCGGTCCGTACTTCACCGACGCCTACCAGACCCCGTGGGGCCCGGCGGTGAACCTGGACCAGGAGTCCGCCCGCGAGGTGAGGGACTTCCTGCTGGGATCGGCGCGGCACTGGCTGGTGGACATGGGACTGGACGGCCTGCGCCTGGACGCCGTGCACGAGCTGCGCGACCGATCCTCCCGGCACTTCCTGGCCGAGCTCTCCGACACCGTGGACGCGTGGTCGCAGGAGATGGGACGCGAGCTGACGCTGATCGCGGAATCGGACCGGAACCAACCGGCCACCGTCACCCCCACCTCCGCCTCCGGTCTCGGCATGGACATGCAGTGGGCCGACGACGTGCACCACGGCGTGCACGCCTGGTTCACGGGCGAGCAGCGCGGCTACTACGCGGACTTCGGCAGCTCCGAGGTGCTCACGCGCGTGCTCACCGGCATGTTCCGGCACACGGGCACCTGGTCCTCGTTCCGCGGCAGGCAGTGGGGTGCGCCGGTGGACCCGGCCTCACCGCACTACGACGGACACTCCTTCGTCACGTTCCTGCAGGACCACGACCAGGTGGGCAACCGGGCCCGCGGAGACCGCATCCACCACGGCCTGGACCCCGCCCGGCATGCCGCGGCGATCGCCCTGGTGCTGCTGGGCCCGGGCACCCCGATGCTGTTCCAGGGCGAGGAGTGGGCGGCCTCCACGCCGTTCGCGTACTTCACCGATCACGACGAGGAGCTGGGTGCGCTGGTCAGCGCGGGCCGCGCCGAGGAATTCGCGGCGATGGGCTGGGCGGACCAGGTGTTCGACCCGCAGGACCGCGGTACCTTCGAGCAGTCGATGCTGCAGTGGCAAGAGCGCACCGAGGGCGACCACGCCCGCATGCTCACCTGGTACCGCGCCCTGATCGCACTGCGTCGCGAGCACCCCGAGCTGCGGGACCCCGATCTGCAGCGTGTCGAGGCGGAGGTGCTCTCCGAGGACGCGGTGCTGCTGCGTCGCGGGAGCATCGAGATCCTCGCCCATCGCGGCGACGGCGGGCTGGAGACGGGCTCCGCGCCCCGTGAGGTGCTGGCCGCCTTCGGTCAGGTGGCGGTCGACCAGACGGCCGGCCTGCACCTGGACGGGCCCGGCGTGGTGGTGACCCGCAGCTGATGGCGGGATGACCCGGGCCTGCCCGCCCACGCATCCCGAGCTGCCGGCTGATCCCCATGGTGCGGCTCCGCAGCCGTGTGAGCCGGCGGCACTGCGCTGCGGGCACGCGCCGCGCAGCGGACGCTCAGGAAGGGTCGCCCCCGGCTTCCACCAGGGCGGCCCCGTCGGTGGCCAGGGACGCCAGGCGCGAGAGGGAGCGGTAGTACTTCTTGCGGTACCCGCTGCCCAGCAGATCCTCGGAGTACAGGTGCTCGAGGACATCACCGCCGTCGGCCGCGGAGACGAGCACCGGCACCTTCCGGTCGTACAGCCGGTCCACCAGCACCACCAGGCGCAGGGCGTCGTTGTGCGAATCCACCCGACGGACCCCTGTCAGGTGCGCACAGGTGACGTCGTCGATCATCGCGCCGTAGCGTGAGGGATGGACCCGGGCCAGATGCGCGAGCAGCTCGTCGAAGGAGTCCAGGGTGGCGCCGGACCCGGTCCGGGCGTGGGCTGCGACCGCAGCCTGCGGGAGGGCGCGGATGTTGACGGCGCCGTCGCGGCGACGGTAGTCCTCGCCGTCGATGCGCATCACCTCGAAGCGCTCGGCCATCGACTGGATCTCCCGCAGGAAGTCCTGGGCGGCGAAACGGCCCTCCCCCAGCGCCTCGGGGAGCGTGTTGGAGGTCGCGGCCACCGCGACGCCCTGGTCCGACAGCTCGCGGATCAGGCGGGTCATCAGCAGGGTGTCCCCGGGATCGTCGAGCTCGAACTCGTCGATGCACACCAGCTGCGACTGCGCCAGCTGGTCCAGCGCCTTCTGGAAGCCCAGGGCCCCCACCAGGTTGGTGTACTCCACGAAGGTGCCGTACACGCGCTTGCCGGGCACCGCATGGAACAGGGAGGTGAGCAGGTGGGTCTTTCCCACCCCGAAGCCGCCGTCCAGGTAGATGCCGCGCGCGGCCTCCGCACGGCGCTTGCCGCCCAGCCCCAGTCGGTCCAGCAGACCGCCCTTCTTCTCACCGCCGATCTGTGCGGCGAAGGCGCTGATGCGCTCCTTCGCCTCCGCCTGGGAGGGGTGCGCGGGATCGGGCTCATAGGTGGCCAGGCGGGCATCGGCGAACCGCGGTGGGGGCACCAGGTCCGCCAGCAGGCGCTCCAGGGTGGGCTCGGGTCTGCGGTCGGCGAGCGCGGGGGTCACGCGGGCCAGTGTAGGTGCGCCGGCGGCGCGGCCGGGTGGTAGTCCCGCAGGAAGCTCGTAGGGTGTGCGCATGCCCACTGACTCCCCCCTGCACCTGCTGTGGCGCGAGGGTGCGCCGATGCCCGAGCCCCGCCCCGTGCCGCAGGATGCGGCCGGTGCCGCGCTGCTGGCCGAGCTGTACGCCGTGCCCGCCGACCGGGTCACGGTGCGGGCGATGATGAACACCACCGTGGACGGAGCGGTCGCCGGGGCCGACGGCACCAGCGGATCGCTGCGCAATCCGGACGACTCGTTCCTGTTCGGGGTGCTGCGGGCCCTGGCCGACGTGGTGGTGGTGGGCTCGCAGACCGTGCGCTGCGAGGACTACCGGCGCCCCCGGGGCCGCTCGGACCTGCTGGAGCCCTCGCTGCGTCCCGCGGGAGCGCCACGACCGGCCCTGGCCATCTGGACCACCAGCGGTGACCTGCCCGCCACCATCGAGGCGGACTGGCCCACCTACCTGCTGTGCCCGCCCTCCCGCAGGGAGCAGGTGCAGGAGCGCTCCGGCATGCCCCCGGAGCACGTGATCGCCGTGGCCGATGAGCGCGAGGCGCTGGCAGCCCTGGTCGCGCGCGGCTTCCGCGGGATCCAGGCGGAGGGAGGGCCCAGCGCACTGGGGCGGCTCGCCTCACGGGGCCTGCTGGACGAGCTGTGCTTCTCCGTCAGCCACCGCACCGTGGGCGGGCCCTCCCCGCGGGTGATCGACGGTCCCGCCCATGAGCAGCACTGGCTGCTCGAATCGCTGCTGGTGGGCACCGCAGCGACGCTCACGCGCTACCGACGGGCGACCTGAGCCCTCCCCGGTGCTCTCACACCCTCTCACCGGTGGAGCCCGGCAGGGGCGGGGCCGCGGGGTCCCGCACCGGCAGTTCGAGGGTGTCGACGTCCACCTGGAGCTCGAGGGTGCGCGCCAGGTGGCGCGCCACGATCCGCTCGTACCGCGCCGGGTCGAGGTTCCACTCCCGGGTGTGGGAGGCGCCCTCGACGGGGACGAACTGCACGAGGTCGGGCCTCATGGACGCAAGGGTGCGGCTGGGGCCGGGCGGTACGGTCGCGTCGTCCATGGCGTGCAGCAGCAGGGTGGGGTGGGTGAGGTTCTCCCCGTAGTACTCGGGCCGCATCTCGTGCAGCGCGAGGGGCTCACGCAGGCGCACGGCGCGCGCCCCTATCGGTGAGGTGATCATCCACATGGCCAGGCGGCGCATCGGGATCGGTGCTCGCACCGAAGCGGCGTGGTACCCGAGGATGTCGTGCCAGTCCACCGCCGGGGAGTCCAGCACCAGGGTGGCGATCCGCTCGCGGTGCGCAGAGCGCACGGACGTGCGCAGCGCGATGCCCCCGCCCATCGACCAGCCCACCAGCACGATCCGCTGCGCTCCGTGCGCCAGGGCGTACTCGACCGCGGCCTCGGCATCCTCCCATTCGTCGCTGCCCAGGTGGTGCATGCGGTCCGCGGAGGGCGGGGCACCGGTGTCGTTGCGGTAGGTGATCGCCAGGCTGGTCAGGCCCAGGGTGCGCAGCAGCGGCAGCAGGCGCAGCGTCTCGCCGCGCGTGGCGCCGTGGCCGTGGACGAGGATCGCCCAGGTCTCCGGCTCCGGTGGCCCTCCCGCTGCCCGACCGGCCCGCGCGGAGTCCGGCCGCACCAGCCAGGCGGGCATGCGCCCCACCGGCGAGTCGACCTCCACCTCCTCGGTGGGGAATCCGTGGGCGGTGCGCGGGGAGCCGGACCAGTAGAAGCCGTTGACGGAGGCGGGATCGGCCCGCAGGGGCTCCTCGCCGTCCGAGGCCAGCAGGGGCCGGGCGACCGTGGTGGGGGTGGGACGGGAGGTCACCGGGCCCAGGCGCACGTGCGCGGCACCTCCGGCCTGCCGCAGGGCCAGGTAGCCGTCGCGGGTGGCCTCCCCGACGGCGTCCAGGTGCACGCGGTCGGCGTGGACGGCGCGCACGGGGATGGCCCGGCGCTGACGGATGCTCTGCTGCGGCACCAGCGGCAGCCTGGCCATGATCCGTGCTCCCAGGGTGAGCAGACCGCCGCTGAGGGTGAACATGCCGGCGGCCATCATGCCGCCGACCAGCAGGGTCCCGCCCCAGCGGTCCTGCTCTGCGACCGGTTCCTGGGCGCGGCGGAGCGGCAGCGGGAGCGCACGGGAGTGTGGGCCTGACCACGGGAGGGGCATGGTTCCCACTGTAGTGGGATGCCGGGAGTGGGAGGCCGGGAGCAGGAGGCATAGGATCGATGGCATGAGCAGTTCGTTCGTGGTCCTCTCCGAGGTGCCGATCGCACCTGCGGATGCCATGCGGGCCCTGGAGTACCTGGGCCTGGGTCCCGGCTCGGAGCCCGCCGTCGACGCACCCGCCCCCGGTGACGTCGGGACGCCGGGCGCGCTCAGCGTCAACGTGGTGATCCCCGCGCGGCTCACCCGCCCCATGATGGTCGAGGTGATCGACCGCCTGGGCCTGCTGGACCTGCAGGGCGCCTGGGACGCCGTCGCCGAGCGGGTGCATCCCGAGTCATCCCAGCGGCCGACCGCCGAGGAGGTCCTGGCCTCGGTGTCCAAGGCGTTCACCGCCGCGGGCTGTGCGGTCGAGGGTCGGACCGCGGCCGAGGCCCCTCTCGAGGTGGTCTCCGCGCATCTCGCCGAGGGCTGCGAGACCCAGACGGTGGTCGTCTTCAGCGATCCGCAGCTGCTGGAGGAGACATTCGCCCAGGACTGGGCGCACCGCCTGGAGGACCACCTCAGCGCGACCGTGCTGCACCTGTACCCCGGCTCCCCACAGATCGGAACCTCCTGACATGTCCCACGACCCCATCGGCTCCCGCCCCTACCCGATCACGCTCAACGAGCAGGAGTGGCGCGCGAAGCTCAGCCCCGAGGAGTACCAGGTGCTGCGACAGGGCGGCACCGAGCGACCCTTCACCGGGGAGTACGAGGAGGTGCGGCCCGCCGGCACCTACGCCTGCCGCGCCTGCGGAGCGGAGCTGTTCACCGCCGATACCCAGTTCGACGCCCACTGCGGGTGGCCCGCGTTCTACGCCCCCACCGACTCCGAGGCGGTCGAGCTGCTGGAGGACACCTCCCTGGGCATGCACCGCATCGAGGTGCGCTGCGCGAACTGCGGCTCCCACCTGGGCCACGTGTTCGAGGGCGAGGGCTTCCCCACGCCCACCGACCAGCGCTACTGCATCAACTCCATCAGCCTGCGGCACACGGACGGCTGACGGGCCCATGGCCGGCCGCTGACCTGGCGCACCGGGCCTTTCCGGCGCGCCTGCCCGGGCAGCGCAGGGTGCGCCGATACGCTCCCAGGGTGTCCGTCCATCGAATCCGCTCCGGCGACGACACGTTTCGCGCCGCCGTCTCCGCCATGACCGCAGCCCCGCTGCGCCCAGAAGTGGAGTGGCGGGAGATCCCCGCTCCCTCCAGGATGGCGCCCTCCACCTGGGCCGCCACCGCGGAGATCGTGATGGAGGACGAGGAGCTGGCCAGTGGTCGCCTGGTGATCCTGCACGACCCCGCGGGCCAGGAGTCCTGGGACGGCACCTGGCGCATGGTGGTGCTGGTGCAGGCACGCCTGGAGCCGGAGTTCGCGGTGGAGTCGATGCTGGGCGATGTCGCCTGGTCGTGGGTGACCGAGTCGCTCGAGCTGCACGACGCCTCGGCGCGGGAGCTGGGCTGCACCGCCACCCGTGTGGTCTCCCAGTCCTACGGGGCCCTCGCGGACCGTCCCTCCACGGTGGATGTGGAGATGCGGATCTCCTGGACCCCGGAATGCGGGAGCACCGAGGACGGCTGCGTGGACCTGGCGCCGCACTTCGCCGCCTGGGCGGCCATGCTCGCTGCCGCCGGCGGGCTTCCTCCGGCACCGCCCAGGGTGGCGCCGCTGGTGCCCTCCCATCGGGCCCGCGCCCCGCACGACTGCGAGGACCCGCGGTGAGCGAGGTCCAGCCCGAGCACAGCACCACCGCCACCCCGCTGACCAGTCCTCGCGAGGGCCTGGTCCCGGTGATCGACCGCATCCAGCCGCTTCTGGCCTGGTGCGAGCGGGCCGCCGGGGACGACGACCCGATCGCGGTGGACGCCGAACGGGCCTCCAGCTACCGGTACTCCAATCGGGCCTATCTGATCCAGCTGCGCTCGCGCAGCGCGGGCACCGCCCTGATCGACCCGATCGCCTTCACGGTGCCGCCCACCCTGCAGGCCCTGATGGGTGAGCGGGAATGGGTGCTGCATGCCGCTGGCCAGGATCTGCCCAGCCTGGCAGAGCTGGGACTCCACCCCCGGCGCCTGTTCGACACCGAGCTGGCCGCCAGGCTGCTGGGCATGGAGCGGGTGGGGCTCTCCGCCGTGGTGGAGGACACCCTGTCCCTCGCCCTGGCCAAGGAGCACTCCGCCGCGGACTGGTCCAAGCGGCCCCTGCCGGAGAGCTGGCTCACCTACGCGGCCCTGGACGTGGAGGTGCTGCTGGAGGTGCGGGACATCCTGGCCGGGCGGCTGCGCGAGGCAGGCAAGGACGAGTGGGCCCGGCAGGAGTTCGAGCACGAGCGCACCCGCGAGCAGCCCGCCTCCCGGCAGGGCCGCTGGCGCGCAATGCACGGGCTGGGCGCTCTGCGCTCCCCCCGGCAGCTGGCAGCCGCACGGGCCATGTGGGAGCGACGCGATGCGATCGCCCAGCGGGAGGACCTCTCCCCGCACCGGGTAATCCGCGATCGCGAGATCGTGGCCGCTGCCAAGGAGGCCCCCCGCGGGCCCGACAGCTTCACCAGGGCCCTGCCGGCCCGGCTGCGGAAGAAGGACACCTGGTGGCAGGCGGCGCGCTCGGGCCTGGAACTGCCGGCCGCCCATCTGCCCCAGCGCAACGAGCCCAGCTATCCCCCGCCGCACAAGCTGTGGTCCAAGAAGCACCCGGAGGCCTGGGAGCGCTACCGGGCGGCACGCGAGCACGTCGCCGCCCTGTCCGAGCGGGTGCAGGTCCCCCCCGAGAACCTGCTGCAGCCGGCGGCGCTGCGGCAATGGGTGTTCGAGAACGAGCAGGCAGGCTCGCAGTCCGAGGTGATGGACCAGCTGACCGCGCTGGGCGCTCGCCCCTGGCAGGCGGAGCTCACCGCTCCGGTCCTGGTGGAAGCGCTGCGGTCGGTGCCGGTCAGTCCCGACCCGGTCGCGTGAGGAAGGGCGCCTCGGCCGGGCGCAGCCGGCCCAGCGGATCCGCGCCCTGCCGATCCTGGGAGGTGCGCACGGACTGCAGGGCGAGCAGCGCACTGACCGTCGTCCCGTTGGTGATGCGGCCCTCGAGCACGGCGGCCACGGCTTCGCTGAGCGGGACCCAGCGGGTGACCAGCTCGGCCTCCTCATCGGTGCGCTCGAAGTCGTCCTGGGTCTCCCGCACCTCGGTGGCGAGGTAGACGCGGATCACCTCGTCGTTCCCGCCGGGACTGGGGCGCAGGTCCACCAGGGTGTGCAGCTGCCCGGCCTCGTAACCGGTCTCCTCGGTGAGCTCACGGGCCGCCGCCACGTGGGGGGGCTCCCCGTCGAGGTCGAGCAGACCGGCGGGGATCTCCCACAGCGAGTGCCCCACCGGGTGGCGGTACTGGCGGATCAGCAGGACGCGGTCCTGCCCGTCCACGGCGAGCACGGCGACCGCGCCGGTGTGCCACACGTACTCGCGGTCGAACCGCACCCCGGGGGCGAAGTCCACGGTGTCGCGCACCAGGTCCCACACCATGCCGCGGTGCAGAACCTCGCGGTGGGCGAGCTGGCGGGGATCGGGCTCGTCCCGCAGCTGCTGCGGCACTGTTCGCTCCCGCTGTGCATCTTCGGCGCTCATGCGATCTCCTCGGCGGGGGTCGAGGGTGCGGGCTCCACCTCGAGCAGGCGGGTCGCGCGCTGGGCGTCCAGGGCGGCGCCGATCAGCCCGGCGAACAGGGGGTGGGCGCGGGTGGGCCGCGACTTCATCTCGGGGTGGGCCTGGGTGCCGATGTAGTACGGGTGCTGTTCGGTGGGCAGCTCCACGAACTCCACCAGGGTGCGCCCCTCGGCCACCTCGGAGGTGCCGGAGATCCGCAGGCCGGATTCCTGGAGCTGATCCCGGTAGGCGTTGTTGACCTCGTAGCGGTGGCGGTGGCGCTCGGAGACCCGGGTGGTGCCGTACACCTGGGCGGCCAGGGAGCCTTCGGCCAGCTGATGGTCGTAGGCACCCAGGCGCATGGTGCCGCCCAGGTCACCCTCACCCGCCACGATGCCCACCTGCTCGGTCATGGTGGCGATCACCGGATGCTCGGTGGCCGGATCGAACTCGGTGGACTGCGCATCGGCCCAGCCCAGCTGGTTGCGCGCGTGCTCGATCACCATGCACTGCATGCCCAGGCAGATGCCCAGGGCCGGCAGCCCCCGCTCGCGGGCGTGGCGCAGAGCGCCCACCTTCCCGTCCACACCGCGCACCCCGAAGCCGCCGGGCACCACGATCGCGTCCACGTCCCGCAGCTGCTCCTGGGCACCCTCGGCGGTGGTGCAGGTGTCGGACTCGATCCAGCGGATCGTGACCTTGGCGCTGTGGTGGAAGCCGCCGGCCCGCAGCGCCTCGGTGACGGACAGGTAGGCGTCGGGCAGATCGATGTACTTGCCCACCAGGCCCACGGTGACCTCGTGGGTCGGCTGGTGGACACGCTGCAGCAGCTGGTTCCACACGCTCCAGTCGGCGTCGTGGCTGAGCAGGTCCAGCCTCCGGATGGCGTAGGCGTCCAGTCCCTCGGAGTGCAGGACCCGGGGGATGTCGTAGATGGAGGGCGCATCGGGGCAGGTGACCACCGCGTCGATGTCCACATCGCACATCGAGGCGATCTTGGCCTTGATGGAGGCGGGCAGCTCGCGGTCGGCGCGCAGCACGATCGCGTCGGGCTGGATGCCGATGGAGCGCAGCGCGGCGACCGAGTGCTGGGTGGGCTTGGTCTTGAGCTCCTGGGACGGACCGATGAACGGCACCAGGGACACGTGCACGAAGAACACGTCGTCTCGGCCCAGGTCCTGGCGCACCTGGCGGGCCGCCTCCAGGAAGGGCTGGGACTCGATGTCCCCCACGGTGCCGCCGATCTCCGTGATCACCACATCGACGTCCTCGGCGGCCTGGGAGCGCATGGACTCCTTGATGGCGTTGGTGATGTGGGGGATCACCTGCACGGTGTCGCCCAGGTACTCGCCGCGGCGCTCCTTGGCGATGACGCCGGCGTACACCTGGCCGGTGGTCACGTTGGCATCGGCGGTGAGGTCCTCGTCCAGGAACCGCTCGTAGTGACCGATGTCCAGGTCGGTCTCGGCACCGTCCTCGGTGACGAACACCTCGCCGTGCTGGAAGGGGTTCATGGTGCCGGGGTCCACGTTGAGGTACGGATCCAGCTTCTGCATGGTCACCCGGAGCCCGCGCGAGCGCAGCAGCATGCCCAGGCTGGAGGCCGTCAACCCCTTGCCGAGGCTGGAGACCACGCCGCCGGTGACGAAGATGTGGCGGGTGGTGCCGGGGTTGCGGAAGGGCTTGCTGGAGGGGCCGCCGCCGATGCCCGGGATGGGGCCCGTGGTGGGCGGGACACCGCTCAGGGGATCCGTGGTGCCCTCGACAGGAGGGGTGTCGCGGGGATCGGTGCCGGGGGCCTGGATGTTCGGCCGCTCAGTGCTCGCGCTGGTATCTGCCACGGACTCTCACCCTACCCCGGCCGGTCCGCTCCCGCGAGCACATCCACCAGCTGGCGCTTCAGGTCCTGCTCGGTGGGCAGCTGGGCTGCGCGCAGCCGGGATGCCTGTTCGGCGGCGTGCCGCACCCGGGGATCCCGGTGCCGCTGCACCGCAGCTGCCAGAGCGGCGGCGTCACCGACGGGCACCAGCTGGGCGGCATCACCGGTGACCCAGCGGGTCCCGCCGGCGTCGGTCGCCACGATCGCGCGGCCTGCCCGCAGGGCTTCCTGCAGCGCCACGGGCTGTCCTTCCCACACCGCCGCCGAGACCACCAGGTCCGCGGCCGCCAGCAGAGCGGGCACGTCCGAGCGATGGCCCAGCAGTTCGACCGGGAGGCGCTCCTGGCGGATCCGGGACTCCAGCGGCGCCCGCAGCGGTCCCTCACCGGCGATGCGGATGCGGACCGCGCCCCCTGCCCTCCCTGAGGTCAGCAGTGCGGCGGCATCGAGCACAGTGTCCAGCCCCTTCTGCGGGGCCAGCCTCGCGAGCACCAGCACATCGAGGCGGGCAGGATCGGCCTCGGGCAGGACTGGTGTCTCCTCAGACACCGGTAGTGCCCCGGCTACGGGGTCGGGGTCCCCTTCGCCTGCGGCGGGGTGTTCCGGGGCCGGCACCACCGCGTACCTCACGTCCGCGGCACCGGCGGCTCGGGCGTCCTCGAGCAGATCCGGGGAGACGCACAGGATCGTGTCCGCCCGGCGCGCGATGATCCGCAGCAGGGCCCTTCCGATCAGACGCACTCCACGTGAGCCCAGGGTGCGGTTGTGCAGGGTGACCACCAGGCGCCCTCTGCCGGGCAGTGCCAGGGCGGCCAGTGCGCCGGCTCGCAGCCCATGGGCGTGCACTGCATCGGGGCGGTGGGCGCGGGCCTCGCGCCTCAGTGTGCGCACGGTCCGCAGATCCGTGGCGGGGTGCGGTCGCGCGGGGATCTGCACGGTGGATTCGTGCACCGTGAGTCCCGCGGCTCGCAGCAGGCGCAGCTCATGGTCGACGTGCGCGGCCAGGCCCCCGGTGGCGAGGGGGCGCACCAGGAGCACTGCGAGGTCTCCTCCAGGCCCTCGCTTCCCGGCCGCGGCCCCGTCGGTCGCCGTCATGACGCGGTGCTCCCGCGCGCCGGGGCTGGCGCCTGCTGTCGTCCCCTGCGCAGCATGGAGGGCAGGCGGTGCAGCAGCGGCAGATCGGTCACTGCCAGCACCGCACCGCTGAGCACCGCGGCGAGCAGTCCCGCGCCGATGCCGGCCAGCACGGATCCGGTGATGCCGGTGGTGGAGGTGACCAGCCATTTGGCGAGCAGCAGGCCGGGGACGGCTCCGGCGATCAGCGCCACGGGGCCCATCAGGGAGGTGCGCCGCAGCAGGTGGGCGTCTCCCCCGGGGTCGACCACGTCTGCGATCCGCCCCAGCCCCACCAGGGCCGACAGCGACATCCCGATGGCGATGCAGATGCCGAAGGCGGTGGCGGCCTCGGCTGCTGAGCGCCCCGGGCTGGGCAGGGTGACCACCAGGATCAGCACGGCTGCCGCTCCCCAGCCCACGGACCCCACCAGCAGCGCATCCCGCGCGCGGAGCGCTGCCGAGAGCACCCTCGTGCACTGGGTGGTCACGGCGTAGCCGGCCAGTCCCAGGGCCAGCGCCGCAGAGGTGGAGCCCACGCCGGCCGCGCCGGAGCGGTCGACCAGCCGGAAGAACTGCTCCACGGCGGGTGCCCCGGCGATCAGCATGGCCGAACCTGCGACCGCCACCAGGATCACCGTGCGCACGGAGGCGGAGGACACCCGGGCAAAGGCCACCGGGTCGCCCACCAGCCGCAGTTCGGCCAGATGGGGGAACACCGCGGTGGTCAGCGGCACCACCAGCACGGCGAAGGGCAGCAGGTACACGGCCTGGGCGTACTGGAACACGGGCAGGGTGCCGGTGCCTCCGGCGCCCATGGCCAGCAGCAGCACCAGGCCCAGCACGGCCTGCTGAGCTCCCACGGCACCGATCCCGGCGGCGCCCAGGGCCAGGGCCTGGCGGCCCACCCCGGCGGGCATCCGCAGCGTCGGACGCAGCCGCAGGCCTGCGTGCAGGGAGGCGATCAGCACCGGGAGCCCCATGACGGCCACGCCGGCGGTGGTGCCCCAGCCGAGCCATCCCACGGCAGGCGGATCGATCGTCGAAGCGGTCGCCACCGGCGGCACCATCGCGGCGTACACGCGGTAGGAGGCCATCACCAGCAGTGAGGACAGCAGCGGCATCAGTGCGGGCCACACGAACCGCTTGCGCGCCTGCAGGTAGGCGCCCAGGATCACGGCGATGCCGTACAGAGGCAGCTGCAGGGCGAAGATGCGCAGCAGGCGAGCACCCAGGTCGATGCCCGGGCCGGCCATGTCCTCGCTGCCCAGCAGCAGTTCGGTCAGCGGCTGTGCGAGCACGATCACGACGGCGGCCAGGGCTGCGGTGATCAGCAGGGTCCAGGTGAGCAGGGCGGAGATGATGCGGTCGGCGCGATCGCGCCCATCGGCCACGTCGGCGGCACCCGGGGTGGGGGTCTCCGTGCCGTGCACGGGCAGCTGCTGGCCGTCGCGGTCCTGCCGTTCGGGGACCAGACCGGCGACCAGGGGCACGACCACAGCGGCCAGGGCGCCCCCGGCCACCACCTCGAACAGGACGTTGGGGAGGAGGTTGGCGGTGGAGTAGGCGGTGCCGACGTCCCCGGCGCCCACGCTGGCACCGAACACCAGGTACCTCACGAAGCCCGCGATCCGCGCCACCACGGTGATGACCAGGATGATCCCTGCGCCGCGCAGGACGGCGCGGGCGGTGCCGCCCAGGGGCGAGGGATCCGTGGCGGGGGACTGCTCGGTGCCGCTCATGCGTCAGGGTCCTCTGCCGACCCGCTGGGTGTGTGCCGTCGGCCCCAGCTGTCCACGGCTCTCAGCGCCGGGATGCGATCGATCACAGCGCTGAAGCTCACGCGCTCGCTGGCGAGGGTGAGGGCCACCACCAGGCCGGTCAGGCCGAGTCGCACCGGCCGCGGGGCACGGCGGGTGGCGGCGAGGCCGACAGCGGCCCCGAGGGCGTTGGCTCCGGCGTCCCCGAGCATGCCGTGCTCCCGCAGGTCCGGCAGCAGTGCAGCTGCAGCCGGCACCAGGGCGGCGATCGCGAGTGCCCGCCCGCTGGCGTCGCGGTCGCCGCAGGGATGCCCCTGCCCCGCGTCCCTCCTACCACGGGCCGGTGCCGATGCCGATGGGACCGCGAGTGCGGCGGCAGCGGGGATCACCGCCTTGAGCGCGCGCCCCGGGCGCAGGTCCAGCAGGTTCGCCAGGTTGGCGCAGCCGGCCACCAGGATCGCGTCGGCCGCCACCATAGCGCCGTGTCGTGGACGGGGTGCCGCTGCCGCGCCCAGCAGGGCCAGGGCCGGGATGCCGAGGGCCTTGGCGCCCCCGGTGGTGAGTCGCCCGCTGCACAGGGCGCCGAGATGGCCGCGCAGTCCCTTGGCCACCGGTCGTCCCGCGCGGCGCTGGCGCGGTTCGAGCAGGTCGTCGGCCAGGCCCAGCGCTCCCACCGCCCCCAGCACGAGGGCGTCTCGCCTGCTGCCGGCGAGCGCTGTGCCCGTGGCGAGCAGTGCGGACACCGCAGCGCCCTCAGCGAGGGTGACGGGGCGCCCGGCGTAGTTGGTGCGGCGCAGCTCGCTGCGCAGCGCGGGCCAGTTCACTCCGCTCCCCCTCCGTCCGAGGGCGCGGGCTCCCGCGAGCCGGGGTCGGTGTCCCCTGGGCCGGCACCGGTGCCCTCGGTCCCGGTGGTCTCCTCGATCTGCTCGTCGATCAGGGTGGCCTCCGGCAGGCCCGGCACCCGGGCATCGGCGTCGGCGGTGGTGCCGTAGTCCCCTGCCCCTCCACGCACCTGCTCGATCAGGGCGAGCACCGCCAGGACCGGCCCGTCGGCGGACTGCAGCCGATCGGTGGTGGACAGCTCGGAGAAGGTGCTGTCCCCGCGGACGCTGCGCAGGATGCCCACGGTGCCGTCGTTGTGCGGGGTGGCCACGGACAGCACGGTCGGCGTTCGCGTCTGCGCCAGGGTGGCCAGCAGTCGGGACTGCACGGTCAGCAGCTGCTGGGCCCGTTCGGCTGCCGTCGGATCGTCGTCGCTGTCCACGGTGAACTGGGACGGCTCCGCGGCCGCGTACACCACCGCCGAGGCCCGCGGGGGGATGTCCCCGTCGACTGTGACCAGCTGGTTGTCGATCAGGACCTGCCACACCTGCGAGCGCAGCTCCGGGGTGACCTCGGCGGAGGAGTCCTGGGTGAGCAGGGTGACGATCAGGGCGGGTACCTGCTCGTCGTCCTCCAGGCCGCGATCCAGCAGCACCGGGGCGATGCCGGCCACGGAGTCCACGGCGTCGGAGCGGCGCTGCTCGGCCGCGGGATCCCACAGGGCCGGCTGCAGGGAGATCCGGGGTACGGAGCGGGCGCCGGCGTGCTCCAGCAGGCTGGTGAGGTGCTGCACTGCCTGGCGCGTGGAGTTGTGGTCACTGATGACCACCACGTCGTTGTCCTCGAGGGTCCCGGCCACCAGCTCCGGCCCGATCTCGTTGATGAACCCTGCCAGCTGGTCGTTCTGGGTGCGCAGGTCCTCGGCCTCGGCGCGCAGGTCGTCCTGCTCGGTGCGCAGCTGCTCCACCTGTCCGGCGAGCTGGGCGCCCAGGCTCTCGCGCAGCGGACCGGCGCCCAGCACGATGCCGACGGCCAGCGCCAGGAACACCGAGATCAGGGAGACCAGGTGGTATCGGAAATCGATCACGGAGCGGATCCCTCCTACCCGCCGGGGAGGCGGGGCGCGAACAGGGTGGTGAACCAGGACAGCATGCCATCGAGACGGGCACCGAGGATCTGCATCAGGGCCTGCCCGCCCGGGGTGGCCCACAGTGCGACGGTCAGGGCCAGCAGTCCGGCCACCGCCAGCAGCACCAGCTGGAAGTTGGAGATCCGCTGCCGGTACAGCCGCGAGACCCCTTTGGCGTCCACCAGCTTCGAGCCAATCCGCAGGCGGGTCAGGAACGTGGAGCTCATGCCGGCGCGTCCCTTGTCCAGGAACTCCTCGAGCGTCCCGTGGGTGCCCACGGCCACGATCACCGCGGCGCCCTTCTCGTCCGCCAGCAGCATGGCGATGTCCTCACTGGTGCCGGAGGCGGGGAACAGCACAGCTCCCTTCCCGACCCCGAGCTCCTCCAGGCGGGCCATGCCGGGGGCGCGTCCGTCCCGATAGGCGTGGACCACGAGCTCGGCACCGCTGGCCAGGGCCCGGTCGGAGACGGAGTCCATGTCGCCGATGATCATGTCGGGACGGAACCCGGCCTCCATCACGGCATCGGCACCGCCGTCCACCCCGATGATCACGGGGCGGGACTCCCGCAGGAAGGGACGCAGCGTGAGCAGGTCCTCCTTGTAGTGGTAGCCGCGCACCACGATCAGCACCGGCCGTCCGGCCATGACGGTGCGCACCTCGGGGGCGCCGATCCCGTCCAGCAGCAGGTCCCGCTCACGCAGCATGTACTCCATGGTGTTCTGCGCGAACATCTCCAGCTGCTCGGAGAGCCCCTCACGGGCGGCCTCCTGGGCGGCGGCCACCGTGACCCCGTCCTGCACGGTGCCCTCGGCGATCAGCGTGTCCCCTGCCAGCACGGCGGAGCCGCGCAGGGTGATCTCCTGGCCCTCGTGCAGCTGCTCGAACACCGCCTGCCCGAGCCCGTCGATCAGCGGGATGCCGGCATCGACCAGGATGCGTGGGCCGGCATTGGGGTACCGGCCGGAGGTGGACGCGGCGGCGTTGAGCACCGCGGCGGGGCGCCGCTCCACCAGGGCCTCGGCGGCGACCCGGTCGATGTCCTCGTGGTCGATCACCGCGACGTCCCCGGGCCCCAGGCGCTTGGTGAGGTCCTTGGTGCGCTTGCCCAACCTGGCGGTGCCGGCGACCAGGGGCTGCTCGACGATGCTCACGGCCGGCCCTCCCCCACGGCTGTGGCCTCCTCCAGCAGTTCTCGGGCGTGGGCGAGGGCGACATCGGAGTGGTCGTCACCGGCGAGCATGCGGGAGAGCTCGCGGATGCGCTCTTCGCCGTCGAGGGCGTCGATGCGGGAACTGGTGGAGCCGTCGGTGCTGGTCTTCTCGATGCGCAGGTGGGTGCCGGCGTGCGCGGCGACCTGCGGCAGATGGGTGACCACGATGACCTGGGCGTGGCGGGCGAGCCGGGCCAGGCGCTGGCCCACGGCGAGGGCTGCCCGCCCGCCGATGCCGGCGTCGATCTCATCGAACACGAACACCGGGGCAGCGCTGCGGTCCTTGCGGTGGGAGGCCAGCGCCACCTCGAGGGCCAGCATCACGCGGCTGAGCTCGCCGCCGGAGGCCGCCTGGGCGACGGGCAGGTGATCGGCTCCCGGGTGGGGGGCCAGGAGGATCGCGATGGCGTCCCGCCCGTGGCGGCGATGGGGCTGGGAGCCCACCTCCACGGTGATGGCGGCATCGGGCATCTCCAGGTGCCGCAGCTCCTCCTGCACCGCACCGGAGAGTTCCTCAGCGGCCCGTGCACGGGCCTCGGTCAGGGCGGTGGCGGCGCCGTCCAGCTCCTGCTCCAGGGAGTCCAGCTGCGCGCAGGCCTGCTCCCGCTCCTCCTCGGCGCCGTCGTAGCGGTCCAGGGCCTCGGCGGCGCCCCGGGAGCTCTCCAGCAGGTCGGTGACGTCCTCGGCGGGGCCGTCCGGCCCGGGCAGCACGGGGCCCAGGTCGCGGACCAGGGTGGTGAGCTCGTGCAGGCGCTCGTTGGCCGCATCGAGCCTGCCCGGCGAGGCGTCGATGCCGTCGGCGTACCGCGACAGCTCCGCCGCGAGGTCCGACAGCTCCAGGCGTGCGGCCTCTATCCGCTCCCCCAGCGGGACGAGCTGGGGATCGGTGCGGGCTGCGCGATGCACCGCCTCGGCCGCGATGTCCAGCAGCGCGGCGGCGGCCGGGCCGTCGTCCCCCACCAGTGCGGTCGCGGCCTGGTCGGCATCGGTGCGCAGCTGCTCGGCGTTGCCCAGCCGCTCCAGCTCCTCACGCAGCGCCTGGTCCTCCCCGGGGACGGGATCGACGCTCTCGAGACGCTCCAGTGCCTCGCGCAGGCGCGCGCCCTCCAGGTCGCGACGCCGCAGCAGGTGGTCGAGCTCCTCGATGCGCGCCCGCAGCTGTTCGCGCCGGTCCCACAGCTGCTGATGCTGCTCCAGCAGGCCGGCCACCTCGTGCTGCGCGAAGCGATCCAGGGCCTCGCGCTGGGCGTCGGGCTCCCGCAGGCGCTGCTGGTCGGACTGCCCGTGCACGGTCACCGCAGTGCCGACCAGGGCGGCGAGCGTCCCGATCGGGACCGGGACGCCGCCGATGTGGGCGCGGGAGCGGCCTTCGCGGGTCACCCGGCGCACCACCAGCACCTCGCCGTCCTCCTCCTCGGCGCCCAGCTCGTCGATCGCCTGGGCGAGGCCGTCGTGCCCGGCCAGGGTGAGGGTGCCGTCCACGGTGGCGGCAGTGCCGGTGCGACCGCGGTCCAGACGTGCGCCCAGCAGCATCGTCAACCCGGTGACCACCATGGTCTTGCCGGCACCGGTCTCACCCGTCAGGGCGGTGAAGCCGGGACCGAACTCGAGGGTGGCGTCCTCGATCACGCCTATGGAGCGGATGCGCAGGGTGGAGAGCATGGGGGCGGCCCCGCTCAGCGCGGATGGGTGCCGCGGCTGCGACCGCGCCACCCGACCACGGGCAGCTGGAACTTCTCCACCAGACGGTCGGCGAACGGGGTGGAGGACATCCGCACCAGACGCACCGAGTCCGGGGAGAGGCGGGCCTCGACGCGCATCCCGCGGGTGAGGTCCACGGTGCGGCGGCCGTCCAGTGTCAGCACGCCCTCGTCCCGGTTGTCCATCGTCATCTCCACCGCGGCCACGGAGGAGCGCCCCAGCACCAGGGGCCGGGAGAACAGGGCGTGGGCGGCGAGCGGCACCAGCAGCATGGCGTCCACCTCGGGCCAGATCACGGGGCCGCCTGCGCTGAAGGCATAGGCGGTGGAGCCGGTGGGGGTGGACAGCAGCACGCCGTCGCATCCGAAGGAGGAGACGGGGCGGCCGTCGATCTCGATCGCGACGTACACCATCCGCTGGCGGTCGGCCTTCTCCAGCGACGCCTCGTTCATCGCCCAGTGCTGGGCCACCACCTGGTCGTCGTGATCGAGCACCGTGATGTGCAGGGCGCTGCGGCTCTCGATCTCGTACTCGCCCTCCAGCAGCCGCGACACGGTCGCGGAGAGGCCCTCGACCTCGCTCTCGGCGAGGAAGCCCACATGCCCCAGGTTCACGCCGTGGACGGGGATGTCGGCATCACGCACGGTCTCCAGGGCGCGCAGGATGGTGCCGTCGCCCCCCAGCACGATGCCCAGCTCGACGCGGTCCCCGGCCTCGATGACGCCCCGGGCGTCGACCCGCTGTGGGTCCAGCGCCTGCAGGAGCCCGTCGGGGACGTCCTCGGCGGGCAGGGCGCGGATCTCCGCGACCTGATCGGCCATCAGCACCGCTTCGACCTGGCGGTCCGCCAGCTCCTCCAGCACGGCGAGCATGGCGTCCAGGGCAGCGCGGCGTCCCGTGTGGACGTACAGGAGGAACCGCCTCATCATGCTCTGCCCTCCCCCTCGGTGATCTGTCGGCTCGGACCGGGCGCGTGGCGCTCGTTCAGGACGGAACCGATCATGTCACAGGCGCGGTCCGAGAGCTCGGCGGCGTGGCCGGTGGGCCGCAGGTGGAGGAAGTACTCACGATTGCCGTCCTGCCCTGGCAAGGTGCTGGCCCCGACACCGGTCAGCAGCAGTCCCTCTCGGGCCGCGGTCCGTGCCACCTCGGTCACAGCGCGCACACGCTGGGCGGGGTCGGTGACCACGCCGCTGCGGGGAAGCGCCTGGCGCCCCACCTCGAACTGGGGCTTGACCATCAGCAGCAGGTCTCCCCCGGTGCGCACCACGCAGGCCAGCGGCGCCATCACGGTGCGCAGGGAGATGAAGGAGAGGTCGGCTACCAGCAGATCCACCGTGCCGCCGATCAGCTCAGGATCGAGGTCGCGCACGCTGGTGCCGTCGCGCACGGTCACGCGGGGGTCCTCGCGCAGGTGCGCGGCCAGCTGGGCGTGACCGATGTCCACGGCGATCACGGAGGCGGCGCCGTGGCGCAGCAGCACATCGGTGAAGCCACCCGTGGATGCCCCGGCGTCCAGGCAGTGCGTCCCGGGCACCGGCAGGTCGAGCTGCTCGAGGGCCCCCTGCAGCTTGTGGGCGGCACGGGAGGCGTACTCGATCCCGTCGGGGACGTCCACCACCGCCAGCTGGGCCCCCTCGGGAACGGGCGCGCTGGCTCGGGTGGCGACGCGGCCGTCGATGCGTGCGCGGCCCTCGTCGATGATCCGCTGGGCGTGGGTGCGTGAGCGGGCGAGCCCAGCCGCCGCCAGTGCGACGTCGAGCCGGGGCGGGCTCACGTGGCCGCGGCCTCGATCAGCTCGTCCCCGCGACCTCGCAGGCGTCCGGTCCACGGCTCCTCGGCCGCGTGACGGCGCAGCAGGGCCATTGCCGCCCGCAGGATGCGCGGGTCCTGCAGTTCGCCGTCCAGGACGATGTCACCGTCCTCCCAGGTCGCGCTCACGGCGCCGCAGCGCGCGCAGGAGCCGGTGACCACCGGGAGGGGACAGGGATCCCCCAGGTGGGAGAGGTCCGGAAGGATGTGGGTGGGACGGCGCACGGGGTCGGCGCGCAGCGCGGTCTCGATGCCGTCCACACCGGTCAGCACCAGCAACGAGTCCATCCCGGCGCGGTTCGCCCCCTCGATGTCGGTGTCCAGGCGATCACCGATCACCAGCGGGCGGCGGGAGCCGATGTCGGTGGCGGCCACGGTGAACATGCCGGGCTCGGGCTTGCCCGCCACATCGGGCTCAGCACCGGTGGCGTGCCGCAGAGCAGCCACCATGGACCCGTTGCCGGGGGCGAGGCCGCGCTCCGTGGGCAGGGTCGCATCGACATTGGTGGCCATCCAGCTCGCGCCGTGCCGGATCGCGTAGGCGCCCTCGGCCAGTCGCGACCAGTCCAGGTCGGGTGCCCAGCCCTGGACCACGGCCACGACCTGATCGGAGTCCTCGGTCACCGGGTCAAGACCGACCTCGCGGATCTCATGCGCCAGGCTGGGCCCACCCACCACCAGGACCGTGGAGCCGGGCTCGAGGCGCTCGGCGAGCAGTCGCGCCGCCACCTGGGGCGAGGTGATGAACTCCTCCGGATCGGCAGCCACGCCCACGGTCGCCAGGTGCTGGGCGGCCTGCTGCGGTGTGCGGGACGCGTTGTTGGTGGCGAACACCAGGCGCAGTCCGCGTGCGCGTGCCGTCGCGACGGCCTCGGCCGCGTGGACGATGGGCTGGGTGCCGTGCATCAGCGTGCCATCGAGGTCCAGCAGCAGGGCGTCGTGCAGGTCGAGCAGCGATGGCTCAGGGCGGCGGATCACCGCAGCTCCTCCCCCAAGGAGTCCGGGGTGGGCGCCAGGACGCGCTCCTCGGACTGAGCGGTCTCCCCGGCGCCGTCCGATGGTTCGCCGACCTCGGGGGTCTCGACGCCGTCCGACGGTTCGCCGACCTCGGGGGTCTCGGGCTCCTGCTCCTCCTCGAACGCGTCGACGACGAGGATCTCCTCATCGTCCTCCCACGACGGTTCGGCGGCAGGCTCCGGAGCGGGTCGCCCCAGCCGCTCAGCAGCATCGGTGAGGCCATCGGTGTCGGTATCAGCGGCCAGGGTCAGCCATCGACGGGCCTCATCGGCGCGATCTGCACGTTCAAGCAGGTCGGCGTAGGCGACCCACAGACGCACCTGCCAGCGCCCGTCGACCTTGTGCCGCAGAGCGGGGATCTCGAGAGTGCGTAGCGCGGTCTGGATGTCACCGGTGTCGGCGTAGGCGCCGGCCACCACGATCATCAGCTCGATGGCGGCATCCGCCCCCATCCCGGAGGCGTCCTCGGAGGCAGCGATGTCCAGCGCGCGCTCCGGCCGCCCCAGCCCGCGCTCGGAGTCCGCGATCAGAGGAAGCACGTCACAGCGCCCGGTGATGCGCAGTGCGGTACGCAGCTCACGCACGGCTGTGCGGTAGTCCCCGGCCCGGTAGGCCAGGATCCCGTAGGTCTCGCGCACCACGCCGATGCGCCCGCCGATGCGGGCGGCGAACTTGGCGTGAGCCTGCGAGGTCTCGGGGTCCTCCTCCTCGAGGGCGAAGGCGGCGACCAGGTGCTTGGCGACCCTCTCCGCGGTCTCGCGGCTCAGGCCGCGCAGTTCGTCGAGAGCGTCGACATCGAGCTCCTTGCCGGTGATCCCCTCGGGGATCCAAGGCTCGAAGGGGCGGTTGGAGCGCTCCTCCTCACCGGGACGGTAGGAGCGAGGATCACGCTCCGAGCGATGGTCCTCACGACGGCGGTCATCCCGGCCACGGTCCTCACGACGGCGGTCATCCCGGCCGCGGTCCTCACGACGGCGGTCATCCCGGCCGCGGTCCTCACGTCGACGGTCATCCCGGCCACGGTCCTCGCGTCGACGGTCATCCCGGCCACGGTCCTCACGTCGACGGTCGTCCCGGCGGCGGTCGTCCCGGCCCCAGCCCCGCGCCCGATCATCCCGACGCTCGGGGTGAGGACCCCCTCCGCCCTCACGTCGCGGCGGCCTGCCCTCGTACCGACGATCGGAGCGTTGCTGCCCCCCGTCCCGACGCGGTCGCGACCTCTCGGTGGGCTGATAGTCGCGGTGGCGGGCCGCCCCGGGATGCTCGCCCACGGAGCGCGGGCGGTCCTCACGGGCTGATCGCGGGGTCCAGTCACCGGGCCCGCCCCCCTGGCGCCGTTCGCCGTACTGCTTGCGCTCGCCGTACTGCCTGCGTTCGCCCTGCGCGCGGTCGGCGGACGATGTCCGCTCCCCGTACCGCTTGCGGTCGCCACGCTGCTGTCCGCCCTGCTGGGAGCGGGAACGATCGACGGAGCGCGCAGCGGATCGGCCCTGCGCACGGCGGTCCCCGCCGCCGCCCTGGCCACTCTCGCTCTTGCTGTTCTCAGCCACGTCGCACATCCGTCGTCTCTATGGGTGGTATCGATCGTCAACTTTAGGCGACCCCCCGGCATTAACCCGCCGGTAACCCCCCGTCGCGTGACTGCACTCACGGCCTGCTGTGGGCCGGTGCACAGCGGATCATCAGCTTCCGGCGATAGCCACGGTCCCGGCACCCGGTCGATGTGCCCGTCCCTGCACGGACGGGTGAGCATCGAGGGACGGCACGGGATCGACGTGGCTCCCGCCTCTGGCCGCTTCAGCGCCGTGGTGGCGAGCTCGGGCTCCGCATGGCCCGCGGGTCGTGAACGACATCGGGAGAGGCAGGGCTGGACCGGTCCCGGTGGCCTCAGCGCATTCATCGCAGCTTTCGGGTACCCCCACGAAGGAGAACCCGGCATGACATCCGCTCTGCCCGGAGGCCGCCACCTCATCGCCGCGGCCGATGGTTTCACCACCGACCCGAACCCGGCCGCCCCCACCCTCAGCACCCGTAACTTGGTGGCGTTCGAGGACGAGCTCGCAGCCCGGCTGAGCGAGAACGCCGACCCGGGATCGGTGGACCGCGCTTTCGAGGCAGCGTGGGGCGCTGCCACCGACCAGGTCGACGGCCTCGGCGGATCGACACTCACGGCCGCGCTGATCGACGGTGCCCGGATCCACGTGATGCACATCGGGGACACCTGTGCACTGCACCACCAGGGAAAGCGCTGGGAAGCGGTGACCAGCGATCACACCCATGTGCAGTCGTTGGTCGCAGAAGGGCGACTCACATCGGAGGAAGCGACGTCCCATCCGGAGCGTGCGACCTTGAACCGTGCGCTGGCGGCAGGCGCGCCCACCGAGGCGGACTACATCGTCCGCACGGTGACCAGCGATGCGCGTCTGGTGCTGCTTTCGGACGGCATACATGGTCCGGTACGGCCGGCGGAGATCGTCAGGATCGTCCAGAGCGCAGCTGCCCCTGTCGATGCATGCGAGCATCTGGTCAACGCGGCCCTCGTTGCGGGAGGCCCTGACAACATCGCGGTCGCCGTCGCAGACAGCGGCCTGTGACAACGGGACAGCAGTGCTCGGTACGACCGGTACGACCCGCCGAATGGATGCGCTCGAAGGCTCTCGGCGCACCGGCTCGTCACAGGGCATGAAAAAGGGGAAGGGATGAAGGAGGAGCACACACTCATCACCAGTGATGCTACAACCCCTTCATCCCTTCCCGAATGAAGATGTCCGGCGGCGACCTACTCTCCCACACCCTCCCGAGTGCAGTACCATCGGCGCAATCGAGCTTAGCTTCCGGGTTCGGAATGGAACCGGGCGTTTCCTCGACGCTATGACCGCCGTAACACGACGAGACCCAACCAGCCCCCACACCCCCAACACAGGGAC